>QHSB01000395.1 GCA_003220335.1 Candidatus Rokuibacteriota bacterium | reverse complement strand
GACAGCGTCAACGTCGCCTCGCGCCTGCAAGACCGCGCCAAGCCCGGCTCCATTCTCCTGACCCGCCGCACCTACGACGCGGTGCGAGATGTCGTGGACGCGAAGTCGCTCGGCGCGATGAAGGTCAAGGGCAAGGAGGAAGAGGTCGAGGTCTACGAGGTGCGCGGCCTGTGCGCGCGCTGAGCCTCGGCGCGGCGCTGCTGGTGCTCGGCGGCTGCGCCTCGATCGGCAGCGCGCCCGACCGGTCGACGGCCACCGTCGTCGGCGAGTCGGAGGATTTCATCGTCGCCGTCCCCGTCCGGAACGAGACGTCCGCGACGCTGGCGCGAACCTACCTGGCCGACGCGACCAAGGCCTGGATGATCGAGGACTTCAACCGCGGCGCGCGCACCTTCGCGGCCGGCCAGCGCGTGGTCATCCCCCGGCGGCCGTGGAACCCGGCGGGCGTGGAGCCGACCGGCTATCAGCTCGTGCCGATCCTCGTCTACCACAACCTCGGCCCGCAATCGAAGGGCCGCCTCACGCTCGGCAGCGGCGCCTTCGCCGAGCAGATGCGCTACCTCAAGCGCGAAGGCTACCGCGTGGTGTCGCTGGCGGAGTTCGTCGAGTGGCTGCGGCTCAAGCGGCAGCTGCCGAGGAAATCCGTCGTGCTGACGTTCGACGACGGCTACCACTCGTTCCGCGACTACGCCTATCCCGTGCTGAAGCAGCTGGGCTTCCCGGCCACGCTCTTCGTCTACACCGACTACGTGGGCGCCGGCCGCAACGCGCTCTCCTGGGACGATCTGAAGCCCCTCGTCGCCGAGGGCTTTGACGTGCAGGCGCACTCCAAGACGCACGGCGACCTGCGCCGCCTGGCCGGCGAGACCGACGCGCAATACGCGCGGCGCATGCAGGCGGAGCTGGCCGATCCGCCGCTGCTCTTCCAGCGCCAGCTCGGGCACGGCGTCCAGTTCCTCGCGTACCCCTATGGCCGCTTCGACGACGCGCTGCTGGCGCGCGTGCAGGAGCAGGGCTACGCCGCCGCCTTCACCGTGCGCCGCGAGAGCAATCCGTCGTTCGTGCGGCCGCTGCAGATCAGCCGCAGCCAGGTCTACTCCGAGATGACGCTCGAGCAGTTCGCCAAGAACCTGAACCTCTTCCACGAAGAGAACCTGCGATGAGGGCCGCCGCCGCGCTCGGCGCGGCGCTCGTGCTGGCCGCGTGCGCGCCGGTGCCGTCGAGGCCGGAGCTGCTGGGGCCGAGTCACGCCCGCGCCAAGAAGCTGGAGGCCGACGGCCAGCTCCGCCCCGCCCTGCTCGAATGGAAGGTCGCGCGCGCCATCGATCCCAACGACGCCGAGACGCGCGCCAACGAGGCGCGCCTGGTCGCGCGCATCGAGGGGCTCGTGGCCGCCCGGGTCACCGAGGCGCGGGGGGCGCTGCAGCGTGGGGCGCCCATGCAGGCGCGGCGGCTGCTGCTGTCGGTGCTCGCTCTCGACCCCACGAACACGACGGCGGCCGAGCTGCTGCGCGGCATCGGCGACGTGGAGTTCGTCACCTATACGGTCCGCGCGGGCGACACGCTCGCCTCGGTCGCGGAGCGCTACTACGGCGACCGCGCCCGCGGCGAGGTGATCTGGGAGACGAACAACCTGCCGCCCGGCAAGCCGCTCGTGGTGGGCGCCGTGCTCCGCATCCCGGAGATCCCCGGCGTGCCCTTCTACGCGCCGGGCCGCAAGCCCCCGCCGGCCGGGACTCCGTCCATGCCCCGCGGCCCCGACCGCACGGTGCCGTCGCCTGACGAGCCGCCGGAGGTCAATCCGCTCCTCGCCGACTTGCGCGACGCGGTCGATCGCAAGGAGTTCACCTCCGCCCTCGCCGACATCGACCGCTATCTCGCCGAGAACCCGCGCGATCGCGAGGGCGCCGAGCTGAAGAAGCTCGCGCTCTACCGTCAGGGCCAGGCGGCGCTCGAGGCGAAGAAGTACGACGACTCGTACCGCGCGCTGACGCAGCTGGCGAGGATCCAGCCCGACTACCAGGACGTGGCGAGACTCTTGCCGGAGGCGCGCCGCCAGGTCATCGACCGCCACTACCAGGAGGGCATCCGCCTCTTCCGCGAGGAGAAGCTGCCCGAGGCCATCGCCGAGTGGAAGATCGTGCTCGAGATGGATCCGCAGCACGTGAACGCCCGGCGCAATCTGGACCAGGCCGAGCGCCTGGTCAAGGGCCTCGAGCAGCGCAAGTCGCGCTAGGCACACAGACTGCCCAATAGCCCTGGCTAAAACCCGGTTTTGCCGTGCGATAGGCGACGACGTCGTAGCCCCTTAGAACAAAAGACGCTGACGAAGTTGTGATCTCTTTTGCGATCGCGCGCCAAGCCTGTGCCACGACGAGCTTAGGGCGTCGTCGTTAGCAGCACCGAAGAGCAGGTCGCGGAGATGCGCACGAAAAGCGTCTGGGCGCGGCGCCCCGAGGGCTGCTTACTCACTGCCCGATCTCGCAACGCGATGTGATTTATGCCGCGAATTGCGCGCAGCTCGCCGCCGTCGTTGCGGGGTGATCGTGACCTCGTGGTCAAGCGCGCCGAACAGTTTCACCAGCGTTTGTAGGGTGAGATTCTGCTCGGGATTGGATTCGATCCGTGAAATGTTCGGTGCGCTCATGCCCACTTTGGCAGCGAGTTGCGTCTGGCTCAGACCTGCGGCCTGGCGCAGCTTCGCAAGCTGCACGCCGATTCGGAGAGCCCGCATCTCATCTTCAACGAGCCGTCGCATGCCCGGCTGAGACGTCTGCTCGTCGTAATAGCGTTGCCAGTTCGTCTTCCTTGTCATCGCTTCTTCCTCTTCTCCCTCGCTGCTGCCCGCTCGAGCGAGCGACGCATCCGCTCGCGAGCGATATCGATCTCGCGTCGTGGCGTCCTATCCGTCCGCTTCACGAATGCATGAACCAGCACGAACGACCGCGTCGGTGTCCAAAATAAAAGACGCGGTAATGCGTCTCGCCATAGTGCGTCCGTAGTTCACGCAGCTTGCCTTCAACCTGACTGGAGTACGGAAACGGTAGCGTTGGCCCAAGCTCTTCCAAAAGCTTGATGACCGCCAAGAGCTTCGCACGGTGCGGAACTTCGAGGTCTGCTCTTCTTCCTCGAAGAACTCGACCGTCCAGTCATCTCGGCCACCCTGACGAGGCTATACCATAAATGGTATCGCTCTCAAAGCAGACCCTTCACCTCCGCGCGCGTCGGCAGCGACGGCTGCGCGCCGCGCTTCGTGCACGCGAGCGCCGCCACCGCGTTGGCGAACGCCAGCGCCTCGGGTAGCGCGCGCCGCTCCGCCAGCGCCACCGCGAGCGCGCCGTTGAAGGCGTCGCCGGCGGCGGTCGTGTCCACCGCGGCGACGCGCGGCGCCGGCGCGCGATGCGAGCCCCCGCGGCCCCGGCAGAGCGCGCCGACCTCGCCGAGCGTGACGATGACCGTGCCCGCGCCGCGCGCGACGAGCGCGTCGGCGGCGGCCTCCGCGCCGCCCGTCGCGGCCGGCGGCACCCCGCTGAGCCGCGCGGCCTCGCCGGCGTTGGGCGTCAGGTAGTCGACGAGGTCCAGCCGATCGATGGGCGCACCGGGCACGGGCGCCGGGTTGAGGATCGTCGTCGCGCCGCCTCGCCGCGCGAGCGCGAGCGCGGCCGTGACGCACTCGAGCGGCACCTCGCACGACGCCACCACGACCTCGGCCCACGCGAAGTCCTCGGCGCGCGCCTGCACCTGCGCCACCGTCAGCGCGCGGTTGGCCCCGGGCGCCACGCCGATCTGATTGCGCCCCGTCCGGTCCACCAGGATCAGCGCGGTGCCGGTGGCCGACGCCGACGTCGTCGCCACGCCGGCCACGCCGATGCCCTCCTCGGCCAGCGCCGCGCGCACCTCGCGGCCCGACGGATCGTCGCCGACGCAAGCGATCAGCCGCACCTCGGCGCCGAGCCGGCGCGCCGCCACCGCCTGGTTGGCGCCCTTGCCACCGCGCGCGACGAGCAACGTGCCCTCGGTGACGGTCTCGCCGGGCTCGGGCAGCCGCTCCAGGGCGACCGTGAAATCGACGTTGGCCGAGCCCACGACTAGCACGCGGGGCACAGCCGCTCCAGGAACATGGACAGAAAGCGCGGCGTATCGACCACGTGGGCGAAGCGGGCGTTGGGCTCGCCGGCCGCGCGCCGGGTCTGGCCGCCGGGGCCGACGGCGAGACGGACCGGCTCCCAGCGGACCAGCGTGGGATCGAGGGCGACGCCGACGGCGAGCGGGTCGTGCAGGTCCATGCCGCGCCTGCCGTGCGCCAGGTCCATTCGCAGCGCGTACTCGACGACGCGGCGCACGCGGTCGGCGAACGGCGCCGGCGCGCGTGCGAGCGCCGACTGCAGTGCGGCGGGCTCCAGCGTCACCTGGCGCGTGGCGTCGAGCGGGACGAGGTCGAGCCGCACGCCGGCGTCGAGGACCCGCGCGAGCGCCTCGGGATCGACGTGCGCGTTGAACTCGGCGTCGGGCGTTACGTTGCCCGGCACGTCTACCGCGCCGCCCATCGCCACCACGCGGCCGGCGCCGCGGATCGCCGCCGCGTCGCGCTCGACGGCGAGCGCCAGGTTGGTCAAAGGGCCCAGGGCGACGATCGTGAGGCTGCCGCCATACCGCGTTGCCGCCTCGACGATCACCCCCGGGGCGTCGACGGAGGTGACTCGCGGCTCGACGGGCGGCCAGTCCGGCAGGTCGCCGAGCCCGTCGCCGCCGTGGTACGCGGCGGTCCGCAGCGGCCGTGCCAGTGGCCGTGCCGCGCCGGTCGCCACGAGCGGCGCGGGCAACGGCCGGCGCAGGTCGAGCAGCCGGAAGACGTTGCGGGCGCAGGCCTCCAGCGGGGCGTTGCCGGCCACGACCGTGACCACCTCCACCGTCCACTCCGGCGAGCCCCAGGCCAGCAGCAACGCCAGCGCGTCGTCGATGCCGGGGTCGGTGTCGATGAGCGCACGGCGCCTCGAATCGGTGGTCACGGGGTGGCCATCCTATACAATGAGGGCCAGCGCGTCGGGAAAGGAGGAGCCTGGATGGACATCGAGATCCTCTATTGCGGCGAGTGAAACTACCTGCCTCAGGCCTCCAGTTTGCAGGCCGCCATCAAGGACAAGTACGGCTTCACCGCCACGCTGCGCGAGGGCGCGGGCGGCATTTTCGAAGTCTTCATCGGCAAGAAGGTCGTGTACTCGAATCAGGAGACGTATCGCTTCCCCGAGAACGAGGAGATCTTCGAGAAGATCGAGGCCGCTAAGAAGGCGTAGCCGCCGCACGCTCCAGCTCCTCCCGAAATCGCGGGTGGGCCACGGCGATCAGCGCCGCGGCCCGCTCTCGCTCTCCCCGTCCCTTCAGCTTCGCCGCGCCGTGCTCGGTCACCACCCAGTCCGCGAGGAATCGCGGCGTCGTCACGGCCGCCCCGGACGCCAGCCGCGGCACGATCCGCGAGACGCTTCCCTCGCGTCCGGTGGACGGCAGCGCGATGATCGCGGCGCCGCCGCGCGAGCGGCTGGCGCCGAGGACGAAATCGAACTGGCCGCCGATGCCCGCCACCTGCCGGCCGCCGAGGCTCTCCGCCGTCACCTGGCCCGTGAGGTCGATCTCGAGCGCCGAGTTGATCGCGACGAACCGATCCAGCTGGGCGACGATGTCCGGATCGTGGACGAACTCGGAGGACTCCATGTTGACGCGATCGTTGTCACGGACGAAGTCGAACAGCCGGCGCGTCCCCATGGCCTCCGCGACGTCCATGCGCCCGCGATGCAGGCGCTTGGCCGCGCACGTCACCACGCCGCGCTCGACGAGGCCGACGGCGGCGTCGACGAGCAGCGAGTGCAGCGCGAGGTCGCGGTGGCCGTCCAGCGACTCGAGCACCGCCTGCGGAATGGCGCCGACGCCGACCTGGACGGCCGCGCGATCGGGCACCAGCGCCGCCACGTGCCGGCCGATGGCGCGCTCGACCCCGCCGACGGTGGGCGGCGGATACTCGACGAGGGGCTCGTCGACATCGACCCAGGCATCGACCTGGCTCCGGTGCAGCCAGCCGTTGCCGCGCGTGCGGGGCATGCGGGGATTCACCTGCGCGATCACCAGCGGCGCCGTGCGCGCGGCCGGTAGCGACACGCCGACGGACACGCCGAGCGAGAGATAGCCCGCCGCGTCGGGGGGCGCCGTGTGCACGAGCACGCAGTCGGGCGCCCAGTGGCCGCCGCGCGCGAACTCGGTGACGAGGTCGAAGTAGCGCACGGGCACGAACTCCACGCGGCCGCGCCGCCGCGCGTCGGCCAGCGGCGACGACATGTGCCAGGTGACCGCGCGCAGCGCCGCGTGCTCCGGCCGCGCGTAGGCGACGTCGCCCAGCTGGATGCCGCCGAGCAGCGTCAGGTCCCGCAGCCGCTCGGCCTGCGCGCAGATCTCGGCGAGCAGCGTGACTGGCTCGCCACAGCCGGGCGGGACGAGCACCTTCATACCGCGACGGAGCCGCTCGACGGCGGCGCGAGACGAAAGACGGGCGAAGTCGCGTGGCATCGGCCGGGGTATGATAGCCCGCCGTGACCCGAGCCCTCCTCGTTCTGGCGCTGCTGGCTCTGACCGCCTGCGCCTCCTGGTCGCCTCCGCCGCAGCAGCACCCGCGCGCCGGCGCCTCGCCACGCGTGCGCTGCCTGAGCAACCCGAACGAGGGCGACACGCGCCCGCTCTTCTTCCTCTTCTGCGCGGAGAGCCCGTAGCTCTCCTGACGTTTCGCCGCTGTCGCATCACCAGCCATCACACCGGCGACTCGGCCGGGTCGTAAGCCCGGGTACTGGATACGTGGGCGGCGCAGCGCGCGATATCCCGTAGGACAGTCATCGCAGACGCGACGCTACCGATTGGCGCTGCGGCGAATTTTCCCTCTACCATCGGAGCGCGGATATTGGATACGCTGCAGAGAGAGCGCTTCACAGGGCGCTACACGGGTCTGGGTAACACGAGTTCGGCGCACACCGAAAGAGCCTCGAGGATGGAGGGTGCCATCGTCGCCGCCACTCGTAAGACCAGAACGGCCGAAGGTGTGAGGCTTCCTGCCATCCTCAAGCACCTTGTGGGCCTCGTGTCGTTCGGCGTGCTGCTCGGCGTCGCTTTCACAACTGAGGCTGCGCCGTCTTCGAACGTCGCCTATCGCAGGATCGACGTTCAAGATGCAGCCACGGGCGAGTTGTTCCCTGCTGCTCTTTGGTATCCCACCCGCGTAGCGCCCGCTCCTCTCTTCCTGACCGGGTCCCTCTCCGGGTGCAGGTTGCCCGCGATGCTGTGTCGGTTGATCGCGTTCGAGATGCCGGTGGCCAACAATGCTCCGCCGGCTGACGGGAAGTTCGGGTTCATCGTCATATCACATGGGGCCGGCGGGTTCTCCTTGAACCACCGCGACCTAGCGATGGCACTGGCCTCGCATCGCTATGTCGTCGCCGCCCCTACGCACCCGCGAGGAAAGGACAACGACATCTCCGGTGTCGGCGTGTGGGTCGGGCGGCCGAAGCAAGTCTCCCGCGTCATCGATGCGCTGCTGGAAGACGCGGAACTCGGGTCCCACATCCAGGGGGAGCGCATCGGGGTCGTGGGCCACTCAAACGGTGGCTACACCGCGCTGGCCGTCGCCGGCGCGAAGCCGAGCCCCGCTGCCAGCGTTGCGCACTGCCGACAGCATCCCGACGATTCCAAGTTCTGCTCCTACGGTGGTGCTGCGACGCGGGAAGCCACCCGGAAGGTCGGCGATATTCCGGATGTCCGTGATCCTCGTGTGCGCGCCATCGTGCTCATGGCGCCGAATACCGCCCCCTTCACCGACGACGCGCTCGCACAGGTGGCCGTTCCGGTCCGAGTGTACGGCGCGGAGCGCGATGACCTGACCCTCGTGCGGTATCACGCCGAGCGCCTCGCGAAGGCGCTGCCGCCTCAGACGGAATACGTTCTCGTCAAACGGGCCGGGCATTTTTCGTTCGTCGCGAGTTTCCCTGGGGTACTGAAACTCGTGGCCGGGGAGGCCGCGCAAGACCCGGAAGGCTTCGATCGCGATGCGATGCACGAGGTGATGAACCCCGAGATCGTCGGCTTCTTCGATCGAAAGCTGCCGCCGGGCCGAACACGCCAGACAACGGTGCGCCGCCGACGCCGTCATGTGGCTCACGCGATTCCAAACCCGTTGGGAGCTGGTGCGCCTGAGTGCAACCAAGTGCAAGTCCAGAGCACGCAAAACGCACGGTCATCGTGCAGGCCTACTAGCTCACCGCCCCGCCTGT
Source organism: Candidatus Rokuibacteriota bacterium (assembly GCA_003220335.1). Lineage (GTDB taxonomy): Bacteria > Methylomirabilota > Methylomirabilia > Rokubacteriales > CSP1-6 > AR12. The sequence goes on along the minus strand of QHSB01000395.1, from coordinate 588 downwards.
CGTGAAGGGACCTTCGACGCCCTTGCTCTCGCCCTCGGGCAAGGTGGAGTTGCTCACAGAATGAAGTACCGCAAGGACGGCATCCGCGACAGCCAGGGACATCTCCCGCAGCGGCGGGGGAAGCTCATTGTATGGAACGTGGGCTGCCGTGAACGGATGAAGACCCCGACGGCGGGGGGCACCGGTTCGAGCCGCTTCCGGTGCAAAGCTCGCGGAGCTCGCGAACGTGGGAGTGTGACCCCTTGCTCGGTTCGCGGCGGCGCGTAGTCCTGATCACGGTAGCCGTTCTGCTGATGCTGGACATCGGCCGGTCGGTCTACGCACGGCTGGGCCACGCCCGGCCGACTGAGCTGTGGCAGCCGGCGCGCGAGGTGTACGCCGACCTCGCGTGGCCGCCGGGCAGCGATGTGCCGGCGTCCGCTCCGCCGGGGCGGCGGCTCTACGTCCGCTGGTGCGCGACCTGTCACGGGCCCGACGGCCGCGGCAACGGCCCGGCGGCGCCGTCGCTCATTCCCAGGCCGCGCGACTTCACGCGGGGCCTCTTCAAGTACAAGTCGACGCCCGCGGATCAACCGCCGACGGACGACG
>QHSB01000394.1 GCA_003220335.1 Candidatus Rokuibacteriota bacterium | reverse complement strand
CCGGCGGCTCCGCCGGGGCCTTCCAGCCGCCGAAGCGCGCCAGCACCTCGCGGCGCGCGTCGTCGACGGTGATGGCACCGACCACGGTGATGATGGTCGTGTCGGGCCGGACGTTCGCGCCGTGAAAGCGCGCCACGTCGTCGCGTGTGAGCTTGCCGACGGACTCGATCGTCCCCTCCACCGGCCTGCCGTACGGGTGGTTCGGGAAGACGAGGCGTGCCAGCGCACGGTTCGCCACCGTGCCCGGGTCCTCTTCCGAGCGCTTGATGGCCGCCTGGATCTGCGCCGCCTTTCGCTTCACCTCCTCGGGCGGAAAGGTCGGCGTCAGCAGCACCTCGGCTAACAGATCCAGCCCGAGCCCGAGATCCTTCTTGAGGACCGCCAGCGACACGCCGAGGCCGTCGCGCCCGGCGCCGGCGGAGAGGCTACCGCCGACGAACTCGATCGCGCTGTCGAGCTCGGGAGCCGTGTGCTTGGCGGTGCCGCGCGTGAGCACCGCGCCGGTGAGGTTCGCCAGCCCGGCGCGGTCGGGCGGGTCGAGGACGGCGCCCGCGTGGGCGAACGTGCGCACGACGATGATGGGCACGGCGGGCCGCTCGGCGACGAGGAGCACGATGCCGTTGGGCAGCACCTCGCGGTGCGCGATGGGCTTGGCGGCGCCGGCAGGCAGCGCGAGCAGCACGGCGAGGATGACGAGTGCCGCGGACAGGCGACGCAGGCGCATGGCCCAGTCTAACTGCTTCCGGAAACCGACCGCGTGAAGCCCGCGCATCAGGGCCGCGGCACGAGCACGCCGACGTTTTTCCTGTCGT
>QHSB01000393.1 GCA_003220335.1 Candidatus Rokuibacteriota bacterium | reverse complement strand
TCTTCGCGCGCTGCAGCTCCTCGTCGGTCACCGGCTCCTTCTTGAGCGTCTCCATCTCGGCCAGCAGCGCCTTCTCCATCGCCTCGGGCGTCTGGCCGGGCATCGGCGTGCCCCAGAACCAGAACAGATTCGGGTCCTGCGAGAAGTAGTTGTAGTCGCCGCCCGCCTCCAGCGCGAGCTGGCGCTCGTAGACGAGCCGCTTGTACAGGCGCGAGGCGCGGCCCTCGGACAGGATCGTCGAGAGCATCTCGAGGGGGAAGGCGTCGGCCGACTTCTGGTTCGGCACGTGGTAGCCGAGGTAGACGATCGGCAGCTGCGCCTGCTTGCCCACGACGACGCGGCGCTCGCCGTTCTGCGGCGGCTCCACCGCGAGCACCGGCGGCGGCGCGGGCCCCTTGGGGATCTTGCCGAACTTCGCGCGGATCTTCGCGAGCACCTCGGGCGCCTTGAAGTCGCCGACGGCGACGAGGATCGCGTTGTTCGGCATGTAGTAGGTCTTGTAGAAGGCGCGGATCTCCTCGGGCGTGATCCGCTTGATGTCCTCCATGAAGCCGATGATCGGCGCGCCGTACGGATGGCTCCTGAAGGCGATCGACGAGACTTCCTCGCCGAGGAACCCGCCGGGATCGTCCTCGGTGCGCGTGCGCCGCTCTTCGATGACGACCTCGCGCTCGGAGGCGATGTCCTTGGCGTCGAGCTTCAAGTTGTGCATCCGGTCGGACTCGAGGTCGATGACGAGGTCGAGGCGATCGGCGGCGATGTTCACGTAGTAGGAGGTGACGTCGTGGGAGGTGAACGCGTTGTCCTGGCCACCGTTCTGCTCGACGAGGCGGGCGAACTGGCCCTGCCCGTACGTCGGCGTGCCCTTGAACATCAGGTGCTCGAGGAAGTGCGCGATGCCGGTGGCCCCGCGCGCCTCGTTGCGCGAGCCGACGCGGTACCACATCTGGAACGACACGATGGGACTCCGGTGGTCTTCCTGCAGCAACACGCGCAGGCCGTTGTCCAACGTGGACGCGAGCACGCGCTCGCCGGACTGCGCGGCGGCGCCGCCGGCGACGAGGACGAGGAGGAGCGCGGCCACGAGGAGCGTACGCATCGCTTCGATTATACCGGCTAGTGTATGATCCGGGTCCTATGCGGCTCGGTATCGCGGTACTCGCCACGCTCGTGCTTCCGACCGTGGCCGCCGCGCAGCCGTGCGTCGATTCGCTCGCCTCGGTGTTCGAGCGTGTCTCCCCCGCCGTCGTCTCCATCCAGGCGATGAAGATCAACAAGGCCAAGCCGCAGCGGCGCTTCGAGACCATCGTCGGCTCCGGCGTGATCATCGACAAGGACGGCCAGGTTCTGACGAACGCCCACGTGGTCGACGGCGCGGCGTCGCTGACGGTGACGCTCGACTCCGGCAACAAAACGCCCGCGCGTATCCTCGGGATGGATCCCGTGCTCGACGTCGCGCTGCTGCGCGTGGACAGCGGGGCCGCGCTGCCGGCGGCGCGGCTCGGCGACTCGGCGGCCGTCAAGGTCGGCGACGAGGTCGTCGCCATCGGCAACCCGATCGGGCTCGACCAGACGATGACGCGCGGAATCGTGAGCGGGCTCAACCGGCTGCTGCCCGGTGTCTCCGACGAGCCCATGATCCAGACCGACGCGCCGATCAACCCGGGAAACTCCGGCGGACCGCTCGTGGATCGCTGCGGCGTCGTGGTCGGCATCAACACGCTGATCTCGGAGGACGCGCAGTCGATCGGCTTCGCGGTGCCGATCAACGCCGCCAAGTCGATCCTGCGCGACCTGCGCGAGGTGGGCCGCGTCGTGCGGCCGTGGCTCGGCATGCAGGGACGGGCCGTGGACAACAAGCTCGGCGGCATCGTGCGCATGCCGGTGACGCCGGGATACCTCGTCGAGGTCGTCTACGACGGCTCGCCCGCCGATCGCGCCGGCGTGCGCGGCGGCAACCTCTCGATCGTCGTCCAGGGCGAGGAGTACCTGCTCGGCGGCGACATCCTCACCGAGATCAGCGGCACGCCGATCCGCAGCCATTCGGATTACATCGCGCGTGTGAAGACGCTCCGCGTCGGGCAGCGCGTGAAGGTCACGCTCGTGCGCGAGGGGCAGCCGCGCGAGATGACGCTGACCGTCTCCGAGCGCCCGCGCCTGCCGTCCGATCTGGCCGATTAATATGGGGGGCCCCGAAATGGCCCCCCAAACCCCCCAGCGCTCGCCGGCCCCGGCAAAGCCGTGGCCGTCTCGAAAACGCCCCAACGCTCGGAGCGGCCCGGGAAACCCGTGCCGCTCCTCGACCTCCCGCGCCCGCAATCCCCCAGCGCTCGCCGCTCATTGCCGCGTTCCGACCGTTCGTGGCTTGATTTCGACCGCTTGTCCGATTGCCGTGGACGGCGCGCGGGGAGTCACGCATGGTGAGCGCGAGCCGGACACCTGCCGGCCGGGAGGGGTCGCCGATGGACTATCGGGTCGCCGTCGACCACGTCAGCAAGACCTACCGATTGGGCAAGGTCGGTGTCACCGCGCTCGACGACGTCTCGTTCAGCGTGGCCACCGCAGAGTTCGTGGCCATCGCGGGGCCGTCGGGCAGCGGCAAGACCACGCTGCTCAACCTCATCGGCTGCCTCGACACGCCCACCGCCGGCGAGATCCTGATCGACGGCGAGCCCGTCAGCGCGCTGTCGGCGGGGGCGCGCGCGGACGTGCGCGCGCGCAAGCTCGGCTTCGTCTTCCAGACCTTCAACCTCATCCCCGTCCTCACCGCCTGGGAGAACGTCGAATACCCGCTGCTGATCCGGCCGCGCCACGGCGACCGCCGCGCCCGCGTGAGCGCGGCCCTCGAGCAGGTCGGCCTCGGCGACCGCGCGCGCCACCGGCCGCCGGAGCTCTCGGGCGGCCAGCAGCAGCGCGTGGCCATCGCCCGCGCGCTCGTCGGCGAGCCGGCGCTCGTGCTGGCCGACGAGCCCACCGCCAATCTCGACAGCGCCACCGGGCGCGACATCGTCGAGCTGATGCGCCGCCTCAATCGCGAGCGCGAGGTCACCTTCGTGTTCTCGACCCACGATCCACGCATCATGTCGGCCGCCGACCGCGTGCTGGAGATCTCCGACGGGAGGCTACGATGAAATACCTGGCCATCGCCCTTCTCTGCTTTCTCGCCGTCCTGCGCCCCGACCACGTCGAGCCCCAGACCGCCGACCTCGTCGTCCAGGGACGCCAGGCACTCGACGCCGACCGTCCCGACGACGCCATCGCGCTGTTCGAGAAGGCCGTCGCCGCGGATCCGAAGAGTCCCGCCGCCCTCGCCTGGCTTGGCAGCGCGCAGGTCCGCAAGGCCGCGCGCGTCGGCGGCATGGAGGCCGCCGGCTGGGTGAAGCGCGGCTTCGACACGCTCGACGAGGCGGTCGAGCGGTTCCCCGACGCCTTCGTCGTGTACGTGGTCCGCGGCATCACTGCGGCGCGCGTGCCCGACCTGTTCCGCAAGGCCGAGACGGCGGTGAGGGATCTCGGGCGCGTCGTCGCGCTGAAGGACACGCAGCCGCAGGCGGTGCCCGACGCCGTCATGCCCGCCGTCTATCTCAACCTCGGGCTCGCCTACAAGAAGACCGGCCAGCCGGCCGCCGCGCGCACGGCGTGGGAAAAGGCGAAGGCCCTCTACCCGGCGGCGCCCGAGGCGGCGGCGATCGACAAGGAACTGAGGAGCCTCTAGGCCGTGGCGATCTACGCGAAGCTGGCTCTCCGCAACGTCTTCCGCAACCGGCGCCGCACGCTGATCACGCTGGCCGCGATGGGCTTCGGGGCCGCCGCCATCATCGTGTTCGGCGGCTTCGTGCACTCCATCTACTACGGCGTCCGCGAGTCCACCATCCGCAGCCAGGTCGGCCACATCCAGATCTATCGCAGGGGCTACTCCGAGAAGGGCAACCTCGCGCCGTTCGACTACCTGATCGCCGACTACCCGGCGCTGCGCGAGGAGCTGCGGCGGATCGAGCACGTCACGATGGTCACCGCGCGCCTCGGCTTCTCCGGGCTCGTCTCCACCGGAGACACCACGACGGCGTTCGTCGGCGCCGGCGTCGTACCCGAGGGCGAGATGGATCTCTCGGCGCTGGCGGTGATCGTCGACGGCAAGGAGCTGGCGACGCGCGATCCGCGCGGCGTCACCCTCGGCGTCGGGCTCGCCCGGGCCTTCGGCGTGAAGCCGGGCGACGACCTCACCTTGCTCACCACCACCAAGGCGGGCGCGATCAACGCGCTGGCCGTCAAGGTGCGGGGCGTGTGGGAGTCGGGCGAGAAGGCGTACGACGATCGCTTCCTCCGGATCGGCCTGCCCGAGACCCAGCGCGTCCTCGACCTCGAGGGCGGCGAGGTGCAGTCGATCGTGCTGCTCCTGGACGCGACGGACAACACCGCCGCCGTCCGCGAGAGCCTCGAGCGGCTGATCCGCGACCGGGGCCTCGACCTCGAGATCAAGACGTGGGAGGACCTGGCGCTGCGCTACCACCAGGTGCGCGAGCTCTTCGGCCGCATCTTCGCGGTGCTCACGCTGATCGTCTCCATCATGGTCGTGTTCGGCATCACCAACACCATGACCATGGCCATCTTCGAGCGCACGCGGGAGATCGGCACCGTCATGGCGCTCGGCACGCGGCGGCGCGGCGTGGTGTCGATGTTCGTGCTCGAGGGCTTCGTGCTCGGCGTGCTGGGCGCCGTCGCCGGCGTCGTGCTCGGCGTGGCGCTGGCCAAGGCCATCTCCGCCGTCGGCATCCAACTGCCGCCGCCACCCGGGTCCACGCGCGGCTTCATGGTCCAGATCTTCGTCGTCCCCGCCGTGCTGGCGCAGGCGTTCGAGCTCTCCATCGTCGCCGCCACCCTCGCCTCGCTCTATCCGGCCTGGCGCGCCGCGCGCCTGAACGTCGTCGAGGCGCTCCGCCATGTGTAGGCTGCTGCTCGGGCTCGTGCTCGTGCTCGGCCTCGCGTCGAGCGCGAGCGCGGACCAGGCCGCGGACATCGTCGCCGAGGCCGACCGGTTTCGGCGGCCGGCCGACAGCTTCGTGTGGAAGATCAACATCACCAGCCAGGAGGCGAAGAAGACACCGTCGGTGGACGGCTTCGAGGTGTTCGTCAAGGGCGGCGGGCGGGTGTTCGTCAGGTTCGTGGCGCCGCCGCGCAGTGTCGGCCGCTCGTTGCTCGCGCTCGGGCGCGACCTCTGGATCTACTTGCCGGACGCCGGCAAACCCGTGCGCATCCCGCTGTCGCAGCGGCTGGTCGGCCAGGTCGCCAACGGCGACATTGCGCGCGCCGACTATGCCGGCGACTACGACGCCACCCTGATCGGCGAGGACGCGCTCGACGGTGTCGCGTGCCACGTCCTCGATCTCAAGGCGAAGACCAAGGACGTCACCTACTCCGCCATCAAGTACTGGGTGTCGAAGGAGGGTCGGCGGCCCGTGAGGGCGGAGTTCTACGCGGGCACGGGCACCCTGCTCAAGACAGGCACCTTCGACAACTTCAGGGACGTCGGCGGCCACCTGCTGGCCACGCGGCTGACGCTCACCGACGCGATCCGAAAGGACAAGCGCTCCGTCCTCGACTACGGCGAGGTGAGCGTCCGCGAGCTGCCCGACAAGTACTTCGACAAGAACTATATGAAGACGCTCGACTGAGATGCGTCGCGTCGTGGCCGCGGCGATCCTACTGCTCGGCGCCGCCGCATCGGCGTGCGCCGACGAGGGGGAGCCGCCCGAGTGGCTGAAAGCGCTCCGGCTGCGAGGCCGCCTCGCCGAGGAGTTCGCCTACCGCCTGCACGATCCCGGCGACGTCAGCAAGCTCAAGACGCTCGGCTGGCTCGAGGGCAAGTACGCGTTCTCGGACGCGGTCGCCGTGCGGGCCGCCGTCCGCGGCTGGTACGACGCCGTCTTCGACGCCACCGACCGCTACCCCGCCAACGTCGAGCGTGACCAGAAGACGGACATCTCCCTGCGCGAGGCACTGCTGACCGTCGGCCGCGGCGACTTCGACGTCAGGCTCGGCCGCCAGCAGATCGTCTGGGGCGAGGCCATCAGCGTGTTCATCACCGACGTCGTGAACCCGAAGGACTTCCGCGAGTTCGTGCTGCCCGACTTCAGTGAGTTGCGCATCCCGATCTGGGCCCTCGACTTCACGTATCGGCTGACCGAGGGCGTCAGCTTCGAGGGCGTGTGGACGCCGGACACGATGCACAATCGCCTGCCCAAGCAGGGCGCCGAGTTCCAGTTCGCGCGCCTGCCCTACCGCTTCCGCAACCCGGTCGTCCACCTGCCCGACGACGCCGACGAGTTCAGCCTGGGGCGCAGCGAGGGCGGTTTCCGCCTGTCGCTCCTGCGCCGGGGCTGGGATGTCTCGCTCATCTATTACGACGAGGCCGACAAGTCACCGGTCTTCTTCCAGCGCCGCGTCGCGCAGCCGCCGCGTCCTGACGTGATCGTGATCGATCCGCAGCATCCGCGCGTGCACGTGGTGGGCGCGACGCTCGGCAAGAGCTTCGAGCCGGTGGTCGTGCGGGCGGAGGCGGCCTACACCATCGGCAAGCGTTACGAAACGACGGACCCCCTCGATCTCGACGGGGTCGTGCGGCGCGACACGCTCGACTGGCTCGTCGGCGTGGACTACACGTTCTTCGAGAGGCTCGACACGGCGCTCCAGCTCAGCCAGAAGGTGCTGATGGGCTCCGCGACGAACCTGACGCGGCCGGGCGTCGCGGCGCGCGTGACGACCTCGCTGGCGCTCCGGCTGACGACGGGCTTCTTCGACAACACGCTCAACCCGACCGTGCTGTTCGTGACCGGCGTCAACCGCGGCGACTTCCGGCTGAGCCCGCGCATCGACTATCTGCTGACGGGTGCGGTGACCCTGTCCGTCGGCGCTGACCTCTTCGAGGGACCGCACCTCACGCTGTACGGCCAGTTCGACAGGAACGATCGCGTGACGTTCACCACTACCTGGAGGTTTTGACATGGCATGCCGACGCTCCGGATCCGGGCTCATGCTCGCGGGACTGATCGTGACCCTGGTCGGGCTCGCGGTGGCCCTGACGCACACCCTCGAGATTCCTCGCCACTGGACGACCGTCGGCGTCGGTGTGGCGCTGCTCGCGGCCGGCGCCGTCCGCGCCGCGCTCCGCGACCGGCGGCCGGATGCGGGCGCGTCCTGATACGATCGGCTCGTGCCCACCGCTGAGACGATGCGGCGCCTGACGTCGACGCACTGGTTCCGCGTCGGCACCGCCAGCGTGAGCGCCGCGGTGGTGCTGACGGCGCTGTTCGCGCTCGCGGGCGCGAGCCATATCACGGTCACGCTGCAGAGCGCGCTCGTGCACGCCGCCGGCATGACGGTCCTCGTGTCGCTCACGATGCCGCGGCTGCGCGGCTACTTCCACCGGCACCCCCCCGCGATTCGCTGGGGACTCCGGATCGTGACCCTCCTGGCGCTGGCCGGCGTCGGCACCATGCTCGCGTGCGGCATCCTCACCAGCCTGGGGCTGCGTCCGGGGGAGCCGTTCTGGACCTGTTTCGGCCACGACCTCAGCATCTGCGTCCTCATCACGCTGACGCTCGGGATCAGCATGGCGCTCTACGACATCCAGCGCCGCCGTCTGGACGCCGTCACCGCCGCGCTGCGGGAGCGCGAGCTGGACCACGAGCGCGCGCGCAAGATGGCGCTGGAGGCACGGCTGGCCTCGCTCGAGGCGCGGTTGCAGCCGCACTTCATGTTCAACACGCTGAACGCGATCTCCGCGCTGATCCAGGACAATCCCGACGAGGCCGAGCGGACCGTCGAGCGGCTGGCGGCGCTGCTGCGCTTCTCGCTCGACGCGACGGAGCGCGGGCTCGTGCCGCTCGCGCACGAGCTGAAGATCGTCACCGACTACGTCGAGATCGAGCGCACGCGCTTCGGCGCGCGCCTCGCGTACTCGATCGACGTGCAGCCCGAGGCCGCCGGCTGCGAGGTGCCGCCCCTGGCGGTCCAGACCCTCGTGGAAAACAGCATCAAGCACGCGATCGCGCCGCGTCCGGGCGGCGGGCGGCTTCGCGTCGAGGCGAGCGCGAGCGGCGAGCACGTCCTGCTGTCGGTCTGGGACGATGGGCCGGGCTTCACGGGCGATGCCATGCGAGCCGGACACGGCCTCGACAACCTCCGCGCCCGGCTCGCCGCGAGGTTTGGCGCCGGCGCGAGCCTCGAGGTCGGGCGCCGCGACGGCGGCACCCGGGTGACGGTCGCCCTGCCGCGCGCCCGCCTCGCGTGAGCGCACGCGCGCCGCTCCGCGCCTTCCTGATCGACGACGAGCCGCTGGCGCTCAAGCGCCTGGCCCGCCTGCTGGAGGCCACCGGGCGGGTCGAGATCGTCGGCCGCGCCACCGATCCGGTGGACGGTCTGGCCGCGGTGGCCGCGGTGGCCGTCGACGTGCTGTTTCTCGACATCCACATGCCCGGGCTCAGCGGCTTCCAGGTGGTCGAGCGCATCCCGGCGGGCCCGATGGTCGTGTTCACGACGGCCCACGACGAGCACGCCCTGCGCGCGTTCGAGGTCAACGCCCTCGACTACCTGCTCAAGCCGGTCGAGCGCGCGCGGCTCGATCGAGCGCTGGACCGCATCGCCGCGCGGCGCGGCGGGCCCGACGACGACGTCCGCGAGACGCTGGGCCGCCTGGCGCAGCAACTCCGCGCGGCGCCGTTTCTCGATCATCTCGCCGCGCGCACGCGCGACCGCGTGCAGCTGATCGCCATCGGCGACGTCACGCACGTGCTGGCCAAGGACCGCGCGACGTATGCGGTGACCGCGAGCGCGCAGCACATGCTCGACGTCACGCTGGCCGAGCTCGAGCGCCGGCTCGATCCCCGGTCCTTCCTGCGCATCAATCGCGGCATCCTCGTGAACGTCGCGTGGGTGGCCGAGCTCCACGCGGATGCCGGTGGTCACCTCACGGTGCGGCTCAAGGACGCCTCCCGCAGCGAGCTGTCCGTCTCGCGCGATCGCGTGCGCGCGCTGAAGGAGCGACTGGGGCTGGCGTGATCGGCGCCCGCGCCCTAGACGTCGAGCGCGAGCATGGCGAAGGCGGTCTCGATGCTCTCGAGCAGACGCGGCAGATCCACGGGCTTCGTCACGTAGTCGAAGGCGCCGGCGGCCAGCGCGCGCTTCGCGAGCTCGACGTTCACCGTTCCGCTGACCATGATGACGGCGGTGGCCGGCGCCATCGCCCTGATCGTGGGGAGGGCGTCCACTCCGCTCAGGCCGGGCATCTCGATGTCGAGCAGGACCACGCCCGGCGCCGACGCGGCCAGCTCGCGCACGGCGGCGGCGCCGTCGGGGCTGGCGCGCACGTGATAGCCCTTCAGGACGAGGAATTCTTCGAGCACCCCGCGCACGTCGGGGTCGTCGTCCACGACGAGGACGCTGCGCCGTCGCGGCGGTGGGCCGGCGGCTGCCGACACGGCGGGCGCCTCGACGGCCGCCGCCTTCGGTGCCGCGGCCGGGCGGTCGCCGCCGAGCGCGGCGAGGAGCTGGACGAGGTCCAGCGGCTTGTCGAGGATGGCCTTCACCCCGAGGGCCTCGGCTTGCCTGCGCATGTCGTCGTCGGCGTTGGCGCTGACGACGACGACACCGATGGTGGGGTCGAACGTGCGGATACGCTTGAGCGCGTCGATACCGCCGAGGCGCGGCATGTTGAGATCGAGGACGACCGCCGCGGGACGCTGTTGCTTGACGTGGAGCAGCGCCTCCAGACCGTTGGCGGCCCGGAACGTCTCCCACCCGTGTGACTGGAGATATTCGGCAAGGAGGTCTCTGATCTCCTCCTCGTCGTCCGCGATCACGACCCTGCGTGCGCCGCGCGCGCTCACTGTTCCGAGGCTACGCGCTTGCGGGTGAGCACACCAGACAAAAAATGAGCGTCTTCCGCGGGGTCCGTGTCGTGAACCGCGACGCTATCGATCGTTTTCGAGGAGTCTCCGGGCGGCGACGAAGACGGATCGAAGCATCGGGCGAGTGAGCTTGCCGGTGAAGGTGTTCTGCTGGCTCGGGTGGTAGCAGGCGAGGAGCGTGACGCCGTCACCGAGGTCGCTGGCGGCACCGTGCGCAAACACGGGGCGCGCGGCCGGCGGCGCCTTGCCCAGCGCGCGCCGCGCGCGCAGATAGGCCTCCCAGCCGATGCGCCCCAGGCCGACGACGACGCGCACCCGGTCGAGCAGACCCAGCTCGTCGAGAAGATACGGACGGCAGGCCAGGATCTCGGTCGGCAGCGGCTTGTTGTCCGGCGGCGCGCAGCGGATCGTCGCCGTGATGTAGGCGTCGCGAAGCCGCAGGCCATCGGCGGCGTGGGCCGAGGTCGGCTGATTGGCGAACCCGGCGTGGTGGAGCGCCTCGAAAAGCCAGTCGCCGCTGCGGTCGCCGGTGAACATGCGGCCCGTGCGGTTGCCGCCGTGAGCCGCCGGTGCGAGCCCGACCAGCAGCAGCCGCGCCCGCGGGTCGCCGAAGCCCGGCAGCGGCCGGGCCCAGTAACGCTGGCCCGCGTACCGACGCGGCGGCGCGGCGGCCGCCGCCTCGCGGTGGGCGACGAGGCGCGCGCAGCGGCGGCAGCGCACGATCCGCGCGTTGAGCCGCTCCAGCGGCGTCGGGCTTTGCAAGGCGGCCGGATTGTGCCACGGTGATTGCCATGACGCCATCGGACGTCGCGCGCGCGCACGGCCGTCGCGTGCCCTCGATCATCGTCCACGGCGGCGCCGGCGCGGTCGTCGCGGACGCCGATGAGCTGCGCCTCGGGATGCGCGCGGCCGTGAGCGCCGGCTGGGCGGTGCTCGCCGCAGGCGGACGGGCGCTCGACGCCGTCGAGGCGGCGGTGCGCAGTCTCGAGGACGATCCCCGCTTCAACGCGGGCCGCGGTTCGGTGCTGACCGAGGACGGCGGGGTCGAGATGGATGCCTCGATCATGGAGGGCGACCGTCTTGCCTGCGGCGCCGTCGCCGCCGTGAGCCGCGTCGCCAACCCGGTGAGCCTCGCGCGGCGCGTGCTGGACGACGGCCGTCACGTCCTGCTCGTCGGCGACGGCGCGCACGCGTTCGCGCGCGCCGCCGGCGTCGCGGAGTGCGATCCGGCGACGCTCGTCACCGAGCGCCAGCGCAAGCGCCTCTCCGAGCGCCGCGGCGCGACACCGGGCGGCACCCTGCCCGGCACCGTCGGCGCCACCGCTCTCGACCGCCACGGCACGGTGGCCGCGGCGACGTCGACCGGCGGCACGCTTGGCAAGCGAGCGGGGCGCGTGGGCGACAGCGCGCTGATCGGCGCCGGCACCTACGCCGACAGCTCGCTGGGCGGCGTCTCGTGCACCGGCGACGGCGAGGCGATCATCCGCGTGGTGCTGGCGCGCCGCGCACTCGAATATCTCAAGGAGGCCGACGAACCCGACTACGCCGCCAAGGTCTCGGTGGACCTGCTGGTCGAGGAAGGCCGCGGCGAGGGTGGGCTCATCGTGGTGGACTGGCGCGGCCGCATCGGCTATGCGCACTCGACGTCGCTCATGCCCGTGGGCTGGATGACGCCGACGCTCGGCGCCCCGGCGCTGCCCTTCTGATGGACGCCCTGGCCGGCACCGTCGACGTCGCCGCCATCGAGACCGCCCGGCTCCGGCTCCGCGACGCCATCGTCGAGACGCCTTGCCCGTACTCGCAAACGCTCTCGGAGCTGACGCGCGCGCGCTGCTTCGTGAAGCTCGAGAACCTCCAGATGACGGGCTCGTTCAAGGAGCGCGGCGCCGCCAACCTCCTGCTCCAGCTGGGCCCCGACGCGCGGCGCACGGGCGTCATCGCCGCCAGCGCCGGCAACCACGGTCTTGCCGTCGCGTTCCACGCCGAGCGGCTCGACATTCCCGCCACGATCGTCATGCCCGAGTACGCGCCGCTCATCAAAGTCACCTCGGCGCGCCGCTATGGCGCCGAGGTGATCCTGTACGGAAGCAACTTCGACGAGGCCTACGAGCTGGCGCGGGCGCTCAGCACCGAGCGCGGCCAGCTGTTCGTCCATCCGTTCGACGATCCGCGGGTCATCGCCGGCCAGGGCACGCTCGGGCTGGAGCTACTCGAACAGCTACCCGACGTGGAGGCCGTGCTCGTCCCGGTAGGCGGCGGCGGACTCATCGGCGGCGTGGCGCTGGCCGTCAAGGCCAAGCGGCCCGACGTCCGCGTGATCGGGGTGCAGTCGGCCGCGCTGCCGGCGATGTCGCGCTCGCTCGAGCGCGGCGAGCGGCTGCGTGTGGACGCCGGCGCGACGATCGCCGATGGCATCGCCGTGCGCCAGGTGGGCGCGCTGACGCTCGAACTGGCCCGCCAGTGGGTGGATCGGGTGGTGACGGTGAACGAGGAGGAGCTGGCCAACGCCGTGCTCCTCCTGCTCGAGATCGAGAAGACGGTCGTCGAGGGCGCGGGCGCCGCGCCGCTGGCCGCGCTGCTCAACCGGGGCCTCGACCTCGAAGGCCGCCGCGTGGCCCTGGTCGTCTCGGGCGGCAACATCGACGTCACCACGCTCGCGCGCATCATCGAGCGCGGCCTGGTGAAGGACGGCCGCCTCGTCCGCCTCGGCGTCCTGCTGCGCGACGTCCCTGGCGCCTTGGCCCGGCTCACCGCGGTCATCGCCGAGGAGCGCGCCAATATATTACAGATCCTCCACGACCGCGCGTTCTCACCGCACGCCGCGATCGGCCAGACCGAGGTCGAGCTGACCCTGGAGACATCCGGCCCCGAACAGATTGCCGCCGTGAAACGCCGCCTGGAGGCCTCCGGCTACCGAGTCGACGAGCGGACTAGTTGAACGTGGGGGGCCCCGAGATGGCCCCCCAACCCCCCAATGTTCGGAGCGCCCCGGCGGAGCCGGGGCGCTCCTCTATATACCGTGGAGCTACCGCACCGGCCTGGCGGAGCCGTTCCTCTACAGCACGCTGGCGATCACCGTGCGCACGCGATCGGCGAGGTCGTGGGCGGCGGCGCGGGAGTCGGTCGTCGGGTTCACGGCCAGCGCCGGATGGTAGGTGATCGTGATCCGACCGCGGCGCGGGAAGCGACGCCCAGGCGGCCAGGCTTCGTGGCCACCCGAGATCGTCACGGGCAGCACTGGGACCCCGAGCGAGGCAGCCAACCGGAACGCGCCGAGGTGAAATCGACCGAGCCTGCCATCGACGCTGCGCCCGCCCTCCGGGAAGATCATCACGACGCCGTCTTCGTTCACCAGCCGGCGGCGGGCCTCGCGGACCGCGCCCGGATCGCGGCCGTCCAGATCGACGGGGAACGCGCGCAGCAGGTGGATCGCGCGGCCCAGCAGCGGCACCTGGAACAGCCGCCGCCAAGCCATGTAATAGACGCGGCGCCGGATCGGGATGGTGACCAGCACCGGGTCGGCGAAGGTCTGATGGTTTGGCGTTACGACGAGCGCGCCTCGGGCCGGGATGTGCTCGGTGCCGCGCAGGTCGAGGCCGAAGTACAGACGGGACGCGCCGCGGACGAGCGGACGGAGCGCGTCGAGCACGGGCGTGCGCACGGCCCTAGCCTACCGAAAAATGGGAACCATAGAACATGGGGGCCCCGAGATGGCCCCCAAACCCCCAACGTTCGGAGCGCCCCGGCGAAGCCGTGGCGCTCCTCTATTAGCTATGGTGTATCTACGGCAAAAAAACGGGGCCGGGATCGCTCCCGGCCCCGTGATGCAATCCCGAGAGGGCTGTCTATTCGTCGTCGGCGCCGGCCTCGACCTCGACGGGCTCGAGCTCGAGCTGGCGGCCACGCCGCTCCAGGCGGTCCTGGCAACGCACGCAGGTCTGAACTTCCGGTAGCGCACGCAGCCGAGCGGGAGCGATCTTCTCGTCGCACTCCACGCACGTCCCGTACTCGCCGTCATTCAGGCGGTCGAGCGCGGCGGTGATGCGGTTGACCCGCTCCACGAGCAGTTCGCGCGTGGCGAACCCGATCTCGCGCCGCTCGTTGGCCTGGATCTCGTCGACCTCATCGGCGTACGCCCAGTGCTCGCCCGGGCCGAGCAGCTCTTCGAGGGCCGCAGACCCACCCATCTGGCGCAGCCGACCCACCACTTCTTTCAGATCCGTCTCCAGCCGCTTCCGGATGTCCATTGTGTCGCCTCCGTGTGCCTCGGGGCCGCGGTAGGTGCAACCGCTATGCCGTACCTCAGACGGCGGAGGTGGTGTTGGAATTCACTTGGTAAAACAACGATGTGGGGTCTGACCATGGGGCTACGGGGGACCCGTCCCTGGGCAGAGTGCCCGGACACCGGACAGTTTCCGTAGCCCAGGCTGACACAACTGGCTAGGAAAAAGGCAGCCGCTTTAGCTCTCCTGGTCCTCGTACTTCGTCTTGAGCGACGCGACCACCGCGGGGTCGGCCAGCGTCGTGGTGTCGCCCAGGGCCCGGCCCTCCGCGATGTCTCGCAGCAGCCGCCGCATGATCTTGCCGGAGCGGGTCTTGGGCAGCTCGGCCGAGAAGATGATGTCGTCCGGCCGGGCCAGGGCGCCGATCTTCTTGGCCACGTGCGACTTGAGCTCGTCCATCAGGGCAGCCGTGCCGTCGATGCCGCCTTTGACGGTGACGAAGGCCGCGATCGCCTGCCCCTTGATGTCGTGGTTCTTGCCGATGACAGCCGCCTCGGCGACAGACTTGTGGTCAACCAGCGCGGACTCGACTTCCATAGTGGACACGCGGTGGCCGGAGACATTCATGACGTCGTCCACGCGACCCAGCAGCCAGAAGTATCCGTCCTTGTCGATCTTGGCACCGTCGCCGGTGAAATAGATGTCCTTGTACTTGGACCAGTACTGCTTCACGTAGCGGTCCGGATCGCCCCAGATCCCCCGCAGCATGCCCGGCCACGGCTTGCGGATCACCAGGTAGCCCGCCTTGGCCTCACGCCCCCGCTCATCCAGCACCGCGGCGTCGATGCCGGGGAATGGCCTCGTGGCCGAGCCCGGCTTGAGCACGGTCACGCCGGGCAGCGGCGTGATGAGGATGTGGCCGGTCTCCGTCTGCCACCATGTGTCCACCACGGGGCAGCGGCCGCCGCCGATGACCTTCCAGTACCAGACCCACGCCTCGGGATTGATCGGCTCACCGACGCTGCCGAGCAGCCGCAGCGAGGAGAGGTCACAACGCCGCGGATACTCCTCGCCCCACTTCATGAACGTGCGGATGGCCGTCGGCGCCGTGTAGCAGATCGTGATGCCATGCTTCTCGATGATTCGCCAGAAGCGGTCCTTGTCGGGGAAGTCGGGCGTGCCTTCGTACATGACGGTCGTGGCGCCGTTCGCGAGTGGGCCGTACACGACGTACGAGTGGCCGGTGACCCAGCCGACGTCGGCCGTGCACCAGTAGACGTCGTCCTCGTGGATGTCGAAGACCCACTTGTGGGTGGCGGTGATGCCCGTGAGGTAGCCGCCCGTGGTGTGGATGATGCCTTTCGGCTTGCCCG
>QHSB01000392.1 GCA_003220335.1 Candidatus Rokuibacteriota bacterium | reverse complement strand
CGTCCCCGCGCGGACCTTCTTGAACACCGTCGCGTCGCCGCTCACGCGTCCCACCACGTTCACCGGGCTGGCCGGCCGGATCTCGTCACCCCGGCTCGCCGGCGTCGGCCCGAAAAAGACGCAGAAGGCGTGGCCCGGCGGCCAGTAGCCGAGATCGCCGAGCGCCACGACGTCCTTCGCCCCGTCGGCCTCCGCGCGCACGGGGATGCCGAAGTAGATCTCGTCGCCCCACGTCTCGGCCTTCGCCTCGATGGGCAGCGCGTCCCAGATCGCGGTGGCGGTCTTGCTGTCGTTCAACTCGGCGGAGGCGGAGACCTGTCCGGCGGTGATCCGGATCGCGCGCGCCATCGAATCGAGCCTAGCCCTCGGTGGAGAGCAGGTCAAGGCGAGACGGCCGGACGCCGCGCGTCCTCACGGCAACGCCATACGGTAATCCTTCAGCGCCGCCTGCCGGCCTGCCGCGTCGGGCACCGCGCTCCAGCCGACGCCCTCCACAGACAGCGAGGCGGCGCACGTCGCGGCCTCCGCGGCGTCCCAGGGGTCGGCGTCGCGGCGATAGCGCGCCAGGAACGTCGCCGCGAACACGTCGCCGGCGCCCGTCGGGTCCACCTCGAGCGCGGGCCGCGCGCGCAGCTCGTAGCGCTCGCCGTTGACGTAGAGCAGCGCACCGTCGCGGCCGGCGGTGACGACGGCGATCGGCACGCGCTGCACCCACTCCGTCATCGCCGACTCCTGTCCGCGCACGTCGGACGCGCTCAGGAACAGCGCCTGCAGGCTTCGCAGCGCCTGCGTGGCCGTCTCCCAGCGCACCGTGCGCACCACGCCATCGCGTCCGAGGCCGCGCAGCCAGCCCTGCGCCTCCGCCGCCACCGAGGCGTCCCCGAACGCCGCGGCCAGCCGCGCGTCCACCTCGTTGATCACCGGCGCGAGCAGCACGAGCCCGGCGTCGCGCCAGTCCTCGGGCATGTCGGCCTCGCCGAGCGGCGCCGCCGCGCTGAGCACGCGCATCTCGCGCTCGTCGTCGGTCACATGATGCTCGAACACCGTCGTCGCGGGCGCCGGCACCGAGACGACCTCGATCCGCGGCGGAATCAGGTCGAGCGGGAAGTCGTCCGCATGGCTCGTGAGGATTCCCGCGCTCAGCCCCAGGCGATCGGCGGTGACCGCGGCATAGAGCGCGGCGCCGCCCGGACGCACCTCGCCGCCGAAGCGATCCAGCGTGACATGGCCGACGGCGACGAACTCGGGCGCGGGCACGTTGTTCATTGTAGCCGTGGGGCCAAAAGGCGGGCCCGGCGCCCCGCGAGATTCGCCTCCGAAATCCAGGGTTGACAATAACGAACGATCGTACTATTTTGACGGCGTGGGAAAGGGTGAACAGACCCGAGAGGCGATCCTGGTACACGCGCTCCGCCTGGCCACGAAGCTCGGGTTCGAGGGCCTCACCATCGGCCGTCTCGCCGACGACCTCGAGCTCTCGAAGAGCGGACTGTTCGCCCACTTCAAGTCGAAGGAAAACTTGCAGGTCCAGGTGCTCGAGATGGCCTCCCGCCGCTTCATCGACGAGGTGATCAGGCCGGCGCTGGCGACGCCGCGCGGCGAGCGGCGCGTGCGCGCGCTGTTCGAGCGCTGGCTCGCGTGGGAGGCCTCACCCAGCCTGCCCGGCGGCTGTCCCTTCACGGCCGCCTCGACGGAGTTCGACGACCGGCCCGGCTCTGCGCGCGACTTCGTCGTCAAGAGCCAGAAGGACTGGCTCGAGACGGTCGCGAACACGGCGCGCACCGCGATCCAGGAGGGCGACTTCGATCCCGACCTCGACTGCGAGCAGTTCGCCCACGACCTGCAGGGCATCATGCTCGCGTACGGCCACGCCTCGCGGCTGCTGCGAGATCCCAAGGCGCGTGCGCGCGCCGAGCGCGCGTTCGACACGCGCGTGCAATCCGCGCGCGGCGCCGCGCGCACCACGTCCCGCACCGGCGCCCGGCGCCGCTAGACCCGGAGGGCAGTCATGACGGATTGGGAATTCCTGGCCATGCAAAATAGCACGTCCGTTCGGTCACCCGAGCCCCCGCTGACCGCGCGTCTGCTGCGCCCGGGCGTGGCGACGCTGAGCGCGCTGGCGCCGGCGCTGGCCGCGCGCGTCGCCGAGCGGCTGTTCCTGACGGCACCGCGCTATCCGGCGCCGGCGCACGAGACCTCGGTACTGGCGGGCGCGCGGCGGACGATCGTCCACGTCGACGGCGCGCCGGTCACCACGTGGACGTGGGGCCACGGCCCCAGGGCTCTGCTCGTCCACGGCTGGGGCGGCCGGGGCGCGCAGCTCGCCAGCTTCGTCGGACCGCTCGTGGCGAGCGGCTGCTCGGTGGTGACTTTCGATGCGCCCGGCCATGGCACCTCACCCCAGGCGCGCTCCTCGATCGTCGCGTTCCTCGCCGCGATCCAGGCCATCGACCGCACCCTCGGCCCGGTGCGCGGCATCGTCGCGCACTCGATCGGCACGGTGGCCGCCGCGCGGGCGTTGCGCGACGGCCTCCCCGCCGCCGCCGCCGTCTTCATCGCGCCGCCGGCGGACCTGATCTTACAGTCGCACACGCGTCTCGAGGCGCTCGGCTTTGGACGGCAGGCGCGTGAGCTGATGCAGGCACGGATCGAGCGACAGCTGGGCGTGCCGTGGTCGGCCCTGGACGTTCGGACCTACGCGCCGGACATGCGCACGCCGCTGCTCGTCGTGCACGATCGCGACGACGCCGAGGTGCCGTGGCAGGACGGTGCGATCATCGCGCGCGGCTGGCCCGGCGCCGTGCTGTCGACGACGGGCGGACTCGGCCATCGCCGGATCCTGCGCGATCCGTACGTCGTCCGCGCGGCGACGGCGTTCGTCATCGAGCGCCTGCCGGGGGTGCTCGCCGCCGCGTGGGACGACGAGATCACGGCTTCGTCGATGGCGTGAGGCGTCCCTCACCTCACGCCATCGTGAGGCCACCGGAGACGGACAGCGTCTGGCCGGTGATGAAGCCGGCATCGTCGGAGGCGAGGAAGACCACGGCCGGGGCCACGTCATCGGGGACGCCGAGCCGGCCCCACGGGATCACGCGCTTGAGGCTCTCCGCGAGCTTCGGGCTCTTCTCCGCAAACTCCTTCTGGAAGAGCGGCGTGTCGGATGGGCCGGGGCACACGCAGTTGACGTTGATGCGATGGCGCGCGACTTCGCGCGCCACGGTCTTGGTGAACGCGATGAGCCCGCCCTTGGCCGCGGAGTACACGGCCTCGCCCGTCGAGCCGACGCGGCCGGCGTCGGAGGCGATGATCACGATCTTGCCGGATGAGGCGGGGATCATGTGGCGCAGCGCCGCGCGCGTGCACGCGAGGGGGCCGCGCAGGTTGATGGCCAGGATCTTGTCCCAGAACGCCGGCGTCGTCTCGACGAACGGCATCGGCCTGTCCCAGCCCGCGCAGTTCACGAGCACGTGCAGGCCGCCCCAGTGGGCGGCCACGCCGTCGATCGACGCGTCGACGGCCGCGACGTCGGTGATGTCGAGCGGCTGGGCCACGGCGTTGCCGCCGGCCGTCTGGATTTCCGCAGCCGTCCGCCGCGCCCCGTCCGCGTTGACGTCGGCCACCGCCACGCGCGCCCCCTCGCGCGCGAGGGCCAGCGCGATGGCGCGGCCGATGCCGCTGGCCCCGCCCGTCACGAACGCCGCGCGGTGGTTCAGCTTCACCGTACGAGCGATTTGGCGATGATGTCCTTCATGATCTCGCTGGTGCCGCCGCCGATCGTCATCAGGCGCGCGTCGCGCGCGAAGCGCTCCACCGGGTACTCGCGCATGTAGCCGTAGCCGCCGTGCAATTGCACGCAGCCGTAGGCCACGCGGTTGACCATCTCCGCGGTGAAGAGCTTGACCATCGAGACCTCGCGCACCGCCTCCTCCCCCGCCGCGTACTTCTGCCACGCGGCGTAGGTGAGCCAGCGCCCGGCCTCGATGTCGGTCGCCATCTCGGCGAGGCGGTGGCGCACCGCCTGCTTGTCCGACAGCGGGCCGCCGAACGCCTGGCGCTCGCGCACGTAGGCGATGGTGTCCTCGAGGGCACGCTCGGCCATGGCGAACGCGTGCAGGCCGGCCACGAGCCGCTCGCGCTGGAACACGCGCATGACTTCGTAGAAGCCGACGCCCTCGCGGCCGAGCAGATTCTCCGCCGGCACGCGCATGTCTTGAAACGACAGCTCGGCGGTATCGGAGGCGCGCATGCCCATCTTGTCCAGGGTGCGGCCGACCCCGAAGCCCGGCGTCTCGCGCTCGACGAGGAACATCGAGATGCCCCGGTGCCGCCGGTCGTCGCTGCCTGCCTCGACGCGCGCGGCCAGGAAGTAGAGGTCGGCCATCGCGCCGTTGGTGATGAACATCTTGGCGCCGTTGATCACGTAGTGGTGACCGTCCTTCACCGCGCGCGTGCGGATGGCCGCCACGTCGCTGCCACCGCCCGGCTCGGTGACCGCGATGGCGGTCATCTTCTCGCCACGGCAGATGGCCGGCAGGTACTTCTCCTTGAGCGCCTCGCTGCCCGTCCAGTAGAGATGAGGCGAGGCCATGTCGGTGTGGACACCGACGGCCATCGCGAAGGAGCCGCTGCGCGAGCGGGCGCATTCCTCGTGCAGGACGGCCGTCATCATGACGTCGGCGCCGGCACCGCCGTACTTCTCGTCGTACTCGAGGCCGAGCAAGCCGAGCTCACCCATGCGGCGGAAGATCGTCTTCGGCATGCGGCCGGCCGCTTCCCAGGCGTCCACCTGCGGCATGACTTCCTTCTCGACGAAGGACCGCACCGTCGCGCGAAACATCTGATGCTGCTCGTTGAAGACCTTCACGCGGCTATATCCGACGAGGCGCGCTTCGAGCGCCGGCTTTGCCGGCGCAATCGATGCTGGGGGAGGCATCGGAGGGGGCCATCGAGGCCCCCTCCGATGAAAACATCTGATGCTGCTCGTTGAAGACCTTCACGCGGCGCCCTCCTCCGGGTCCCCCGACTATACAATGGGCCGGCGTGCTCCGAGAGCGCTCGCGCTTTCTGCCCGTGCTGCTGACGGCCATCGTCGGCCTCGGGGCGTTGTCGATCGACATGTTCTTGCCATCGCTGCCGGCGATGACGCTCGCCTTCGGCTCCGACGCGGCCACCGCGCAGCTCACCGTCACGCTCTTCCTCGCCGGCCTCGCGGCGGCCCAGCTGCTCTGGGGCCCGCTCTCCGACCGCCTCGGCCGCCGCCGCGTGCTGCTGACAGGCCTGGCCGTGTACGCCGCCGCGGGGACGGCGTGCGCCTTCGCGCCGAGCATGAGCCTGCTCGTCGCCGCCCGCGTCGTGCAGGCGCTCGGCGCCGGCAGCGGGCCGGTGATCGCGCGCGCGGTCGTGCGCGACCTCTACGAGCCCGAGCGCGCGGCGCGCGTGCTGGCGGCCATGGGCACCGCGCAGGCGCTCACGCCGATCCTGGCGCCGATGCTCGGCGGCTGGGTGCACGTGCTCGCGGGCTGGCGCGCCGTCTTCGTCGTCCTCGGCGGGTTCGGCGCGGCCTTCCTCGTCACGGCGTGGCGGATCGTGCCGGAGACCAACGTGTACGCGGGCGCGCGCGGCGCCGGCGAGGGCGGCGGCCTCGCGGCGCTCCTGCGCCATCCGCGCTACGCCGCGTACGTGGCGGCCGCCGCGCTGATGTTCAGCGGCCAGTTCGCCTTCATCACGGGCTCGTCCTTCGCGCTCATCACGATCCTCGGCGTTCCGCCCACCGTGTATGGGCTCTGCTTCGGCGCCGTCGCCGTCGGGCTCATGGCCGGCAACTTCGTCTCGGTGCGTCTCGGCCCGCGCCTCGGCATCGACACGATGATCGGCGGCGGGACCATGATCGGCGCCGCCGCGGGCGTCGTGATGGCCGCGCTGGCGTGGGCCGGCGTGGCGTCGGTGGCGACGGTGATCGCCCCGATGTTCTGCTACGCGTTCGGCCTCGGCTGGGTGCTGCCCAACGCCATGGCGGGCGCCATCGGCCCCTTCCCGCGCATGGCCGGGCTGGCGGCGGCGGGCGCCGGCTTCGTGCAGCTCACCGGCTCGGCGCTCTACGCCATCGCCGTCAGCCACACCTACGACGGCACGCTGCGCCCGATGACGACGGCGGTGGCGACGGCGGGAATCGCCGCGCTCGTGACGTTTGCGTTACTGCGCCGGGGGCCCGTCGTGCTAGACAGTACTGAGAGGAGGCGCCCATGAGCCGGATCGCCCCCGTCCCGCCCCAGCTGGCTCCGCCCGACGTTCGCGCCGTCTACGAGAGCGTGATGAAGAAGTTCGGGCGCCTCCCCATCCCCATCGCCGTGACCGCGCACCACCCCGAGGTGTTCGCCGCGTACATGGGCTTCGAGCGCGCCTTCGGCCGCGCGTCCAAGGTGGAGGCGAAGCTCACGACGCTGGCGGCGGTCAAGGTCGCCTCGCTGGTCGGTTGTCCGTGCTCGATGGACGTCGGCTCGGCCGTGGGCAGAGCGGCCGGGGTAACGGAGGCGCAGCTGCGCGCGCTGGCCGAGTACCGTAGGAGCTCGCGGTTCTCCGAGCTCGAGCGGCTCGTGCTCGACTATGCGGTCGCCATGACGGCGACGCCCGTGGACGTGCCGGAGACGCTGTTCGCGGAGCTGCACCGGCAGCTCAACGACGAGCAGATGGTGGAGCTGACGGCGACGATCGCCTGGGAAAACTACCGCGCGCGCTTCGATCACGCGCTGGGGATCGAGGCGCAGGGCTTCTCGGCTGGCGCCTACTGCGTGCGGCCGGAGCGGCCGAAGGGCTAGAGCGGGCGTCTCTCGAAGGCCACGACCCGCGGCTCGAAGCCGAAGCCCCGGAACAGCGCCTGCGCCTCAGTGTTGAACGCCCACGAAAACAGCTCGACGTCGTGCACGCCGCGGGCGCGCGACGCCTCGAGCGCCGCGCCCATGAGCGCCCGGCCGATGCCGCGACGGCGCCATGCCGGATCTACCGCGATCTGATCGATCTCGCACCAGCGACGCGCGTGGCGGAACGGGTTCCCGGCGCGCTCGTGAAAGAACGTGAGCACATACCCGATCGGGGCCCGGCCATCCTCCGCGATCCACGCGGCCGTCGTCGGCTTGCCCAGCTGGTCGCGGAACCAGGCGGCCGCTTCGTCCGCGCGCGCGGTCTTGAAGTAGTCGGGGCGGCGCGCCAGGTGCACGTCGTGAACGAACCGGTTGAGCGCCGCGAGCGCGTGGTCGTCGCCGACGCCGGCCGGCCGAACCGTCACGCGGCTACGGCGCGCGGCGGGCGCGCTGAGGCGCGGCCGCGTCGTGGCGCACCACGCGGTTGCGGCCGTCGTTCTTGGCGCGGTACAGCGCGTCGTCGGCCTGCTTGACCCAGGCGTCGGCGGATTCGTCGGCCTGAAGCTCGCTGACCCCGATGCTCACGGAGACGGGCGCGGCGTTGAGCAGGCGCGCGCCCACCACCGACCCCCGAAGCTCCTCGGCCACGGAGACCGCGTCGAGACCCCGCGTGTCGGGCAGGAACAGCACGAACTCGTCGCCGCCCATCCGGAACAGCCGGTCGAGCCGGCGCACGCGCCGGGTGACGAGGGCGACGATCCCCTTCAGCACGCCGTCGCCCGCCTCGTGGCCGAACCGATCGTTGATGCGCTTGAAGTGATCGACGTCGATGAGCAGGACCGAGGCTGGCGCGCCGGTCCGGCGGTGACGCTCGACCGCGTCGCCGAGGCAGGACGCCATGTGCCGCCGGTTGAAGGTGCCGGTGAGCGGGTCCGTGATGGCGAGATCGAGCAGTCGGGCCTGGAGCTCGCGGATGATCGTGCGGATGATGTTGACGACGACGATGGTCAGGGTGAGCGAGGCGAAGAACCGGATGGCGACCCCCTGGCCGATGTAGCGATGGACCATCCAGGTGGTCACCCCGAGCAGCACGACGCTGGCCGCGTCGGCCGGACGGGGCGGGAGCACGAAGTAGCAGAACAGGACAAGCGGGTACGACCAGAGCGCGCCGTAGATGCCCTGCGCGCGCACCGACAACAGCATGCCGGCGGCCATGGGCACGAGCAGCAGCGCGAACGGGATCGGCGGCCGCTTCTCGA
>QHSB01000649.1:4574-6814 GCA_003220335.1 Candidatus Rokuibacteriota bacterium | reverse complement strand
TTCCGAGATAGGCCGGAACGGCCGCCCCGACGAAGGCCCGAAGCCACCGGCGCATCGGGGGACCGCGGAAGCCGAGGGATTGCTCGAAGGTCACCCGCCCGTTGCCGACGAGGTAGTAGCCGACGTCGTGGTGCCGGGCGTCGTGCGGCCCGCCCGCGTCCCCCACCCGGGCGCGTTCCGCGTGGAGCGCCGCCGCCCGCGCGACGTCGAGCTCGGACCGACGCGAGCCGCGCGCGAGCTCTTCGATCGCGTGACGGTAGCTGTCGCGGGTCGTGAAGTCCATCGCGCCGTAGCCCGGGGTCGCCCCGAGGACGCCGTCGACGAGGCTGACGCTCTCGAAGAGCTCCGACCAGTCGAGCGACGACATCAGGGTCATGCTCAGGATCACGTTGCGCACCGTCACGTTGGTGGCGGCCTGCCCCTGGTGCTCGACCCGAACGATCTCGTCGGCCGTCGTCCCCTGGGCGGCCAGACGCTGATCCAGCCACAGGAGCGCGGGGGTGACGGCCGGATCCTGATCGCGCAGGCGCTGGACGAGCTGGACGGCGAACGCGGTCACGAGCGGGCCCTCGCCGAGCCACTGCAGCCCGATCGCCGCCGGATCAACCGGGTCGCCGCCGACGCCGAGCACGTCGTCCGCGAGGGCGTCGGCCTCCTGGCGCGCGGCGCGCCCCCGCACGATCGCCTCCGCCACGCGGCGGAGATTCTCGACGAGCACGATCCGGATCGTGATCGCGACCGCCCAGAGCTCGCCGATCGTGAGCGGCTGGACACGCTGGTAGGCGTTGACGAAGCGGCGCAGCGTCTCGGGGTCCAGGCGGCTGTCGGTGTGCGCCACGAACGCCCACGCCAGGCCGTAGACGCGCGGATAGCCCCGATGGGGGCCGTCGGCGAGCTTGGGCAGCTCGCGGTAGAAGCCGGCGGGCAGGTCGTCGCGGATCTCGCGGAGCTGCTCCTCGACGACGTGGAAATTGTCGACGAGCCACTCGGCCGCCGGCGTGATGGTCCGCTCCTCGCGGATGGAGCGGCCGATCGCGCGATAGGCCGCGCGCAGGACACGGCCGTTGTCGTGGACGCGCTCCAGCAAGCGCTGCCCGCGCGCCGCGCCGCGGAGGATGGGTTGGGCGGCGGCCAGGCTCTCGGCGTGCTGCTCGAGCCGCTCGATCCCGAAGAGCTCCGACCGGACCGGCTCTTCGACGCTTATCCGTCGCCCTTCACGATCCGGTAGACGATCCACCCGCTGCCATCCTGGCCGCCGATACGCTCGGCCTGCTCGAACAGGCTCGGACGCCCGCGCGCGGGGGCCCGCGGATACTCCGCGAACATCGCCTGCCGGCCCGACACGACCGCCGACGCCGCCGACGGCGCGTCGACGTCGTAGCGCGCCACGATGGCGCGCCGCTGGTTGTAGAAGTCGACCACCCACCGCATCGTGCGGCTCTCAGCTCCGCCGGCCGCCCGTGGCGGGGGCCGGTGTCACACGCGTCGTGGCAAACTCGTTCATGACGTGAGCACGCGCCTACGTTGCGAGCCGGGCGGAGCGCCAGAGACCGCGCTGGGCGACGATCGCCAGCCCGGCGCCGACGCTGCCGACCAGGAACATCGTGGTCATCGCGGGGTCCCGCGCAGTGACCGCCCACACGGCCGCGCCGGCCATCATGCTGCCCGTGAGACCCAGGAGCGTGTCGGGGATGAACCCGTAGCCGCCGGCGCGTAAGACCGCCTCGGCCAGCCAGGCAGCGGTGAGACCGCCGAGGACGAGCAGCGGCAACATCTGCACGAGGATCTCAGACATGCAGGTCGTCCGGCCGCGGGGTCCAGGTGCCGGCCGCGTAGTCGCGCAACGCGCGCCCCAGCACCCGGCGCAGTGTGGTCCCCTCGGTCGTGGCGCGAACGCGGGCGGCCCGCTGGACCTCGAGCGGAATGCCGCGCACGAGGTAGATACCCGTGACGGCCATCCGCACCAGTGCGCGGCTCGGCCGGTCCGGCCGCGTCATCTGAGACCGACGAATGTGGCAAAGCTCATGACTCGTCCTCCTTCATTCGATGCGTTCATCATCTGCGCCCTGCGCGGACGGGCCATGGCCGGGCCGCCGAGTCCGAGCGATCGACCACGTTCAGGCTCACCAGCCGCTCCGTTCCCGCGGCCACCGCGGCCGCGATGCTGGAAAAGCCGACGTGGGATTCCTCCACGGTGTCGCCGGCGTAGTCCGAGATGCGCCAGCGCCATTCGGGATATC
>QHSB01000649.1:0-4564 GCA_003220335.1 Candidatus Rokuibacteriota bacterium | reverse complement strand
GACTTTCAGTCGGCACGCGTCGTCGCAGTACCCTTCGACGCCCGCGGGCAGCGGGTTCTTGCACGTAAGACACCGCGCGATCACGGGCATGGACGTCATCGACGCCTCCTTGTCACAGCATCAAGTCTCGCCGACGTCGGCCCGCGGTCCAATTGGACCTTGGTCCACGTTGCCATTGGAGACCGCCCGACGGATCGCGTCCAGCACCGTGGCGGCGTCGAAGGGCTTGCGCAAGAGGGCGGCGGCTCCGGACTTCTCGATGCGCGCGCGTATCGGCGCATCGTCGTGCGCCGTGATGAAGACGATCGGCACCGCGAGCCTTTCTTGCAAGTCGAGGCCGCTCATCTCCTTCATCTGGACGTCGAGCACGAGACAGGCCGCGTGGCCCGTGGACAGCCACTCGAGGAACGCGCGCGCGGACGCGAAGGCCTCGGCGTTGTAGCCGGCGGAGCGCACGACGCGAAGGAGCGAGCGACGCACCGAGGCGTCGTCGTCCACGATAGCGATCACGGGCGCAGCATCCATGCAGAACCCTCCCCACCCCTACCCTGGTCGTGGAGAAGCCAGCGCGCTATTGGACCTTGGGGGCATTCGGGCGGAGTGCGGGTGGGACGCGAGCGCGGGGGGCGATCAGGCTTTTGTGACGATGACGCCGAGGCCGTCGGCCAGTCGAACGAGCTCGGCGACCGAGCCCGCCCGCATCTTGTCCATGACGCGGGCGCGGTGCACCTTGACCGTCTTCTCGACGACCCCGAGCTCGGACGCGATCTGCTTGTTCAGCATGCCGGTGACCACGAGGGCGAACACCTGCCGCTCGCGCGGGGTGAGGGTCCGGGCGCGTGCCTGGATGTCCTCGGTGCGGGCTTCCGTGCCGAGGTCCCGCGTATCCCGCTCCACGGCGCGCTGAATGGCGCCGAGCAGGTCCTTGCTCGCGAACGGCTTGGTCAGGAAGTCGACGGCCCCGGACTTCATGGCCGTGACGCTCATCGCGACGTCACCGTGGCCGGTGATGAAGACGATCGGGATCCGATGCACGGCGTGCGCGAGCGTGTTCTGGAGATCCAGCCCGGTCACGCCGGGCATGCGCACGTCCAGCACGAGGCAGCAAGGGCCGCTCACCGGCACGCGGTCCAGGAATTCGCGGGCCGAGGCGAAGACCTCCACCCCATACCCGGCCGCCGAGATCACGCGAGTGAGGCTCTTGCGCACGGAGGGATCGTCGTCCACGACAAAGACCACTGTGGTGGCCACGGCCATCAGCGCGAGCGCCCGCCGGCGACGGGCAGGGTGAACTGAAACGTCGCGCCGCCTGCCGCGTTGTTCGCGCCGCGCAGGTGACCGCCGTGCGCCTCGATGATGGTGCGCGCGATGGCCAGGCCCATGCCGAGCCCCTCCGGCTTGGTCGTGTAGAGCGGCTGGAACAGCCGCTCGAGGTCGTCCGTGTCGATGCCGACCCCGGCGTCCTCGACGGCAACCCTGACGGCCGCGTCGCCGGACCTGGACGTCCGGATCACGAGCGCGCGGGCATGACCGTTGGGCTCGGCCATGGCCTCCAGGCCATTGAGCACCATGTTCAGGATCACCTGCTGGAGCTGGACCCGGTCGCCGCGGACGACCGGTAGGCCCGAGGCGAGGTCCACCGTCATCGGCACGTTCCGGAGGACCACGTCGTTCCGCACGAGCTGCGCCACTTCGCCGACGACGTCGTTGATGTCGAGCGGCAGGTGTTCGAGCGCGCCCTTCTTGAGCAGAACCCGCAGTCGCTGGATGACCTCGGCCGCACGCTTGTCGTCGGCCACGATGTCGTCGAGGATCTCGCGCAGCTCCTGGAGATTCGGCGCGTCGGCCTGCAGGTGCTGCTGGGCGACTTCCGCGTTGTTGAGAATCGCCGTCAGGGGCTGGTTGAGCTCGTGCGCCAGCGACGCCGTCAGCTCGCCCATGGCCGAGACGCGGCCGATGTGCGCCAGCTCCTGACGGAGCCGTCCCGCCTCGCGCTCCGCCTGCGCGCTCGCGAGCGCGTTGGCCACGGTCTCGCCGACGAGGTGCAGCTGCTCCATCAGCTCGTCCGGCCACGCGCCCTGCGCGCCGACCGTCGCGACCAGCAGGCCTCCGAGGACGGCCCCGGCCGCCCGCAACGGCACGGCGACCATCGACGTGATGCCGTCGGGAAGCTGCTCCGGCCGCGCGATGCGAACGACCTCGCCGGCCTGCAGCCGGATCACCAGGCCCGGCACGTTGCTCATGTCGGCCGCGCCGTCGAGGCTCCAGGCCGCCCCGGCCGCTCCCCGCGTCGGGAACGCGAGCAGCGCGGCGCGATCCACGCCCAGGGCGTCGACGATCGCGCGCAGGGCGCCGTGAATGGCCTGATCGAAATCGAGAGCCGGCACGTTGGCGAAGCGGACGGACAGATCCGAGAGCAGCCGCTGGAAGCGCAGCCGATCGGCGAGCGCCAGCTCCATGCGCTTGCGCTCCAGCGCGCCGGCAAAGGCCTCGCTCAGCAGGGCAAGCCGATCGGTGAGCTCGTCGGGCCAGTCGCGCTCGGCCCGGACGGAGTCGAAGGACAGCACGCCGAGCATCGGGCCGCCGGCTTGCAGCGGGATGGACAGGTGCGAGCGGGTGCCCAGGCGCTCGTAGCTGGCCCGGTCCGTCGCCGCCTCCTCGGGCAGGGCATCGGTCCTCGGGAATCGGACGACGCCCCCACGCCGCAGCGTGCCGGTCGAGATTGCCCCGGTCGACCCCGAGGAAGGTGACCATCTGCCGCAGCGCGCCCTCGAGGGCGGCGTCCAGGCCCGCGGCGGCGACGTGAATGAGCTTCGCCGACAGGTCCGAGAGCAGCGTCTCGAACCGAAGGCGCTCCTCCAGCATGGCGATCAGCCTCGCCGCGGCCACATCGAACCACGTCAGGCCCATGCGGGGTACTGTACGCTCCCTACCCGACCCCACGCGGGTATTGGACCAAAGTCCAATACCTGTCCGCCCAGGCCCCCTGTAGCGTGGGGACCGCGGGGACGCGCCATGACTGATCGCTTGCGGCTCGACGGTGTCCGGGTCCTGGTTGTCGACGATGCGCCCTTCGTGCGCGACGTCGTGACCGATATCCTTCAGCAGGACGGCGCCGTGGTAACCGCGGTCGAAACCGCCGAAAAGGCGCTGGAAATCCTGCAACGCGAGCGGCCCACCGTCCTGCTCAGCGACCTCTCGATGCCGGGCAAGGGCGGCTACTGGCTGATCGGGCAGGTCCGCGAGCTGCCGCCGGAGCGCGGCGGTGCCACGCCGGCCGCGGCCTTCACCGGGTACACCAGCCCCGCGCATCGCGCGGGCGTCCTGCGCGCCGGGTTCCAGCTCCATGTCGGCAAGCCGGTGGGCATCCACGAGCTGGTCGACGTGGTCGCAACCCTGGCCGGCACCCAGGTCCCACGCGGTGTCGACGCCGCGTCGTCGACGCGCTGAAAGAGGATCGAAGATGTCGGAGACCGAGCCCCTCGAGTTCGTGCAGATCGCCGCCGCCAAGGAGCACCTCTACGGCATGACGCGTTCGGGCGCGGTGTGGCGGTACGACGACATCCGGCGACTGTGGGAGGCGCTCTCGATGCGCGGCTTGACGCCGCTGAAGCAGCCGGCGTGAGGTCGGGCGTCGCACGGCCGAGCATCACCTGCATGTAGGCGGGCTCGAGGCTCGGACGTCACGCCTTCGCCGCGGGAACGTCGTGCAGGAAGGCGCCCACGACCGGATCGGAGTATACGCCGAACGCGTCCACCAGCGTGCCGCGCAGGCCGCTGTCCGTCTCGATCGCGCACAGGATCGACATGTCGTCCGGGTCCGAGACGCCCTCGAACCGGTGGCACTCGGGGATCGAGACCTGGCTCGCCTCGAACATGCCTCCGTGGTCCAGCCCGCGCAGCCGGCCGTCGCTGTCCACGCGGAAGTGCTCGGCGAAGCCTCGCCGCGTCAGCTCGTCGAGCACGCCCGACAACGTGCGCGGCTCCACCGGCGCCTGGATGCCGTCCATCGTCGCTACTGCCGCCCCTGACGGGCGCCGCGATACGGCATCGGCAGGTACTCGACGGCCGGGCGCGTGCGCGTCGGCTGCGGGAACAACGCCATGAAGTCGTAGACCTCCTCGGGCATGTCCGTGCTGATCGGCAACCCGAGCTGCTTGGCCTCCTCGGCGCCGATGCCGTAGTCGTGGGTCCAGGTGCCCGTGGTCAGCTTGTCGGCGAGCGCGGTCGCGGCGTCCTGCGCCATCCGCTCGCCCAGAAGCTCCTGCACCGTCTTGCGCAGCTGCAAGATCGCCTTGCGCGAGATGTCGGCCATGATGAACGTCTTGTCCTCGATGTCCTCCGGCTTCTTGCGCTCGAGGACGCTGAGGATCGAGGCGGCCGGCGCCTCGCCGAGCTGCGGGTCCAGCGGGCCCAGCACCGCGTTGGCATCCATCACGATCTCGTTGGCGGCCAGCGAGATCAGCGTGCCGCCTGACATCGCGTAGTGCGGCACGAACACCGTCACCTTCGCCCGGTGGCGGCGCAGCGCGTGCGCGATCTGGCCGGCGGCCAGCACCAGCCC
>QHSB01000648.1 GCA_003220335.1 Candidatus Rokuibacteriota bacterium | reverse complement strand
CGGGCGCTCGGGCTGCAGAACACGCTCACCGGACTCGTCGTCATCTACTGCGCCTTCACGCTGCCGTTCACCGTGTGGATCATGAAGGCCTACTTCGAGACCATACCGGACGAGTTGGACAAGAGCGCCCTGGTCGACGGCTGTAACCGCCTCCAGGCGTACTACCGGGTGGTGCTGCCAGTCTCCGGGCCGGGACTGGTCGCGGCTGGCGCCTTCGCCTTCATGCTCTGCTGGAACGAGTTCATCATCGCCCAGGTGCTGAACACGAAGCCGGATACGACGACGCTCCCGCCGGTGATCGTCGCGATGAACGGACAGACGAACATCGACTACTCGGTGATCGCGGCCTCGGGCTTTGTCGGCGCGCTCCCTGCGGTCCTGCTGGTGCTGATCTTCCAGAAGCAGATGGTGCAGGGTCTCACCGCCGGCTCCGTCAAGGGCTGATGCGCTCCACAATTCTGCTGACGGGCGCCACCGGGTTCGTGATGGCCAACGTGGTCCGCCACCTGGCCGAGCTTGGTCACGACGTCGTCGGGGCCGATCTCACGCCACCGGATCCTGCCCTCCGCCGGTTTGTCGAGAGCCTGCCAGGCCGCGTGAGCTTTCGGCAGATCGACGTCACCGATCGCGCCGCGTTCGCCGCCCTGGTCCATGACGTCCGGCCTGCTCGGGCCGTGCACGGCGCCGCGATCACGTCGATCCCGCCCGAGGTCGAGCGTGCGCGGTTCGTCGAGACGGCCGACGTCAACGTCATGGGAACCCTGAACGTGCTGGCGGCGCTTGCCCAAGTCCGGACCGGTCGTGTCGTCGCCATCTCCAGTGGCAGCGTGTACGGTCCTCGCGAGAGCCTCACGCCGCTTCGCGAGGATGACGCCAAGGATCCGCACGCGGGGTACCCGATGACGAAGTGGGCCGGCGACATGCTCGCCCGCCGCTTTGCGAGCGTCTACGGCCTCGATCTCGCCGTTGCCCGGCTGGCGGGACCGTTCGGCCCCTTCGAGCGCGACACGGGCTCCCGGCCGCTTCTCTCGCCGATGGCGGAGTGGGCGACGGCCGCGGTGAATGGCGAAGCGGTCGTCGTGAGCGGGGATCCGACCGTTCCACGGGATGCCGTCTACGTCGGTGACGTCGCCGGTGGCATCGCCGCGATCCTGCTCGCCGACCGCTTAGGTTACGACGCCTACAACGTCGGCTGGGGGCGTGGGACATCGGCGGAGCAGGCAGTGGCGGCTCTCGGCCGGATCTTTCCGAAGCTCGTGGTCGAGTGGTGCCCGGAGCGGCGGTCGCCTTGGTCCAGCGCCGGCGCGGCCGCCGGGCCGCTCCGGTGCGATCGGCTGCGACAGGATCTGGGTTGGCAGCCGCGCTACGACCTGGACTCGGGTCTCGCCGAGTACATCGAGTGGCTGCGGCGGTACGCCTGAGTCATGCCTCACCCTTGCTGTCCGTTGGCAGGCTGAACTCAAAGGTCGCGCCCGGCCCGGCGTTCGGAGAGGCCCACAACCGCCCCCCGTGAGCTTCGATGATCGAACGGCTGATCGACAGCCCCATGCCCATGCCGCTCGGCTTGGTGGTGAAGAAGGCGTCGAACATGCGGTGCATTTTGTCGGGGTCGATCCCCGTACCGGAGTCCTGCACCACCACAAGCACCTGGCCAGCGTCGCGCTGCGATCGAATCAGCAGCTCGCGCCGCCGATCACCGACGGCCGCCATGGCCTCCATGCCATTCATCACGAGGTTGATGAGCACCTGCTGCAGCTGCACCCGGTCACCGAGGACCGGCAGCAACTCCGGCGCCAGGTCCAGCCGCAACGATACCTCACGGCCCCGAAGCTCGGTGCCGATGAGGGCAACGATATCCTCGATGACGTCGTTGACCTGCAGCCGTACTTTCTGCGGATCGGTCTTCGTCGCAAGCTGGCGGGTCCGTTGGATCACGTCCGCCGCCCGGTGACCGTCCTGCACGATCGCCGTGAGCGCTTCCCGGACGCCGTCGAGGTCGGGATGCGGCTTCGTCAACCAGTTGAGTGACGCGTTCGCATCGGCCACGATGGCCGCCAGCGGCTGGTTCAGCTCGTGGGCGATCGACGCGGCCATCTCCCCGAGGGTCGTCACGCGAGCGACGTGGGCGAGCTCCGCCTGGGCTTCCTGCAGCGCCTGCTCCGCGCGCTTTCGATCGGTGATGTCCTGGACCATGCCGATACTGAACATCGGTTGTCCGCGATCGTCGCGTACGATGTACACGGTGAGGTCGCCCCAGAGGAGGGCGCCGTCTTTCCGGCGGTAGCGCTTTTCGATGTGGTAGTGGTCGCGCTTGCCACTCAGGAGATCCGTGAAGAGGCTCCAGTCCGCCGGCGCATCTTCAGGGTCTGTGAACGCCGTGAAGGGCATGCCTCGGAGCTCGTGTGCGCTGTAACCCAGCATCTGCTCGAGTTTCCGATTACTTTCGAAGGGCCGACCGGCAGAGTCGCACAGTGCAATACCGACCGCCGCCTCTTCGAAGAGCGCGCGAAATTGCCGCTCGCTTCTGCTGAGCGCTTCCTCGGCGCGCTTCCGCTCGGTGATGTCGTCCACGATCGACATGAACAAACGGTCATTGCTCTGCGTGCCCGGGATCAGAGACACATGGATGCTCACCCACATCAGGGTGCCGTCCTTGCGCCGGTTGCGCTTTATCAGGTCGAAGGATTGCCGTTTGCCCTCCAACAGCTCGTTGGCAAGCCGCCGGTTGGCTTCACGATCCTCCTCGTACGTAATGTCCATGAA
>QHSB01000647.1 GCA_003220335.1 Candidatus Rokuibacteriota bacterium | reverse complement strand
GCCTGCGCGTGCCCTCGTGCTCGCAGAACGAGCAGGTGCTGAAGCAGATCAGCCCGAGCCACTGGGTGGCCTGCCAGGTGCGCACCGGCGTCGCCACCGGCTGAGGCTCCGGCCCCTGCCCAAGGCCCGCGTCCGCGACATCGAGATGTTCTACGTCGAGGCGGGCGCCGGCGACCCGCTCGTGCTCGTCATGGGCTTCGGCGGCGATCACCTCGCGTGGGGCCTGCAGATCCCCGCCTTCGCCGCGAAGTACCGCGTGATCGCCTTCGACAATCGCGGCGTCGGCCAATCGGACACGCCCGACACGCCCTACACCACGCCGATGATGGCCGACGACACCGTGGGGCTCATGGACGTGCTCGGCATCGCTCGTGCGCACGTGTGCGGGGTGTCGATGGGCGGCATGATCGCCCAGGAGATCGCGCTGCGGCATCCCGCGCGCGTGCGCACGCTGCAGCTGCACGCGACGCTGGCGCGGCCGGACGCCTA
Organism: Candidatus Rokuibacteriota bacterium; assembly: GCA_003220335.1. Classification (GTDB taxonomy): domain Bacteria; phylum Methylomirabilota; class Methylomirabilia; order Rokubacteriales; family CSP1-6; genus AR12. The sequence goes on along the minus strand of QHSB01000647.1, from coordinate 2,135 downwards.
CATGCACGCCCTGTCCGACGTCTGGCGCGAGCGGCGGCCCGGCATCGGACGCGAGGAGTGGCTGCGCTCGCTCGCGTTGTGGCTGTTCGCCCCCGTCACCTACGCCGAGCGTCCCGAGCTCGTCGAGCTCCTCCTGCAGAATGCGCTCGCCAATCCGTATCCGCAGTCGCTCCCCGGTTTCCTCCACCAGGGCGAGGCCGTGCGCGCGCACGACACGCTGCAGCGGCTCGGCGACATCCGCTGCCCGACGCTGGTGACCGTCGCCGAGCACGACATCCTCGTTCCGCCGCGGTTCTCGCACGCGATCGCCCAGCGCGTGCCGGGCGCCGAGCTCAAGACGATCGCCGACGCCGGCCACGCGTACATGTGGGAGAGGCCGGAGGCGTTCAACGCGATCTGTCTCGAATTCCTCGCGCGCCGCGGCTGACGCGCGTTCCCGCCGCGCGCATCGTTCTTGAAACTTCTTCCGCGCCCTCGCCTGCTGTCAGCATCGGTCCGACCGAGCGCGTCCCATGCGACGCGCGCTTGTGCGACACCACGTCGCACGTCATCGATGGCGCTTGCCTTGCACGCGTTCTCGCGCTCTGCGGCGCCGAGCCGACGACGAGGAGGAGGGACACATGCAGGGACCGGATCGCCTGATGGAGCTGTGTCGCGGGGGCCGCATGCACTGGACGGGTGAGGGATGGCTCGCCGAGCCCGACGAGGTGGTGGAGGCGCTCGCGCGCGAGGGATTCCAGGAGTGCAAGCGCGAGATCGCGCGCAATCCGGCGAGTCATGCACAGTCAGGCGGCGTCTGGCAGGGACTGAACACGCAGACGGGCGCGGTGGCCTCGGCCGTCTGGGTGCGCGGCAACGAGCGCTCGCTCGTCTTCATCGAGATCGACGGCCACCGCTTAGAAGAGAATTAGCGACACGTCGGAAGATCGAGAAGAGCGAGCGCGGCGTCAGGCGAGAAGAGCTAGCGGAAGGTCAGGCGATCGAGGAGCGTCACGGCTCCGCCGGGACGCGACGAGGGCTGGGGAGTTCGAGGGGCCATTTCGGGGCCCCTCAATCCCATAGATAGGCGCGCGGGTTGACGGCGCGGCCCTTGACCAGGATCTCGTAATGCAGGTGCGGGCCCGACGAGCGCCCGGTGTTGCCGGAGTACGCCAGCAGCGTACCGCGCTCGACCTTCTGGCCCGGCTGCACCGCCACCTGCGAGAGGTGGCCGTACAGGCTCTTGATCTCCTGGCCGTGGTCAACGATCACCGCGTTGCCGTACTCGGGCTGCGTGCCGGCGAAGACCACGGTGCCCGCCGCCGGCGCGTGCACCGCCGTGCCACGGTTCGCGCTGATGTCGAGGCCGGCGTGGAACTCCGGCGCCTTCGTCCACGGTGACTGGCGCATGCCGAACTCGGAGTTCACCGCTCCGCGCACCGGCCATCGCGAGGGCAGCGCGGCGAGCGCCTTGCCCGCGCGCGCCATGAGGCGATCGAGCGCGCGAAGGTTCTCACCCTCCTGCATGATCGTCTCGCTCAGCCGGTTCAGCTCGTCGCTCGGCGAGACGCCGCTCGCCGGCCGCGCGGACGCCGTGGTGGCGCCGCCGATGCCGCGATCGCGGCCACCGCGGCCGACGTCGGGGCCGAACGGCTCCTGGATGCGCGCGTGCAGCTCGCGCCACGCGCCGACTTCCTTGCGGAGGTCGGCCACGCGGTGGTTGAAGTCGTCGATGGTCTTGCGCTGCTCGGCAATCTGCGCGGCGAAGGTGACGGACTCGCGGGTGAGCTGCCGCAGCTGGATCCAGTCACCGATGAGGGCGCCCATGACGGAAACGACGCCGGCGAGCGCGACGAATCCGGCGACGGCGAGCGGCCGAGCGAAATTGAATCGCACCACCCTGACGCCGTCGCCGCGCATCACCAGCAGGCTGAACTGACGACGGCGACGGTTCACGCTGCGGCGTCTCCCCCCGGGGCATGCCGCACGGCCCGGCCCCAACCCGCGGTGTAGCCAGCCCCGCCGCACACCGAGTTTCGCGGGTTCTAGCATCGTGCCGGGGACACTATCAATCGTCGGCTCCGTATCAATCGTCGGCTCCGTCGCATCGAACGGCCGGGACATTTCAGTCATGCGGCGCCCTATTGCGCAAGTGA
>QHSB01000646.1 GCA_003220335.1 Candidatus Rokuibacteriota bacterium | reverse complement strand
GTGCGGATGACCATCGTCTGCGACCCGCCTTTGACGATGACGACGTCGGGCTGGAAACCGACCGTGACGCTCTGGGCAGCCGGACTGGCGGTCGTCGTGTACGAGCCCGTGGCGACGTTCGCGCGTGCCACGCCGCTCAGAACGAGTACGCTGGCCGCCACCAGAGAGGCGACGATGTAGCGCTTGATCCGCCCACGGCGGACGCGTTCCCCTGAGAACCGATTCGCCGTGAGAGCCATGTTGCGGATCGCCCGCATCGCGGTTCGCTTCCGGCGCCGTATGCCAGCCGAAACGGCCGAGTGGCTCGCCTGTGGCTGAGGGGGCTGGCGCCGATGAGGAGATTGAGCAAGGCCCGTTCCACAGGGGCCACCGGGCCAAGCGCGAGGGAATACAGCGACTTACGAGGCGGCCGAGACGGGGCCGTGGGCCGCTGCCGGTCGATTCCTGGCCGCCTGGATGATTCGACCGTGTCCCGCTGTCATGTCGCCGATACGGCCGAGTGAGAGCCTCGCGGCCGAGGCGATCCCCGGCCGCGAGGATTATCGGAGTACTACTGGCAGGGCAAGTTATGCGCCTGGATGTTGCCGCCGCTCAGCAGCACCGGGCCAAAGCTTGAATTGTACTGGACCGCGCCCGTCACGTGGATTTCGAACGTGTCGGCCGTCCCTGGTTCCCCATTATCGGTCACCGAGACGGTGAAGTTCACCGGGCCAGACACCCCGCCGATGGTGCCGGTGCCCGTGCCCGAGAATGTGCACGTGCCGTTGAAGGTGATCGAGGTGCTCTGCACCGTCACGTCGAAAGCGTGATCGATATAGACGAGATGGCCCATGGAGCTATTATCCGGTACGACGTCGGCGAGCTGCTGGTGGGTGATCGAGTCCGTGGTGGTCACGTGCAATGCGTTGACGATCAGCTCGGCGCTGGTGCCGACGATCGACGATATCTGCTCGTTGATGATCGCGGTGCCGTTCGGCAACGCCACCGTCTGGTTCGGGGCCCCGGTGACCGTGATCGTCTGACCGTTGATGACGAGGTTGGTGAGCTGCGAGCTGCCGGTGACCGCGGGGCCGCAGCTGGCGGCGCTGCGGGCCATCAGAAAATCTGCCGTGATCTGGTTGCCGGAGACGGTGAGGCTCACATCCGCCATCGACGTCTCGGCTTGCGTCGCGTCGAGACCCACGATCGCGCTGTGCATGACGCCGGCCGAGAGTGACACCACGCCAGCCGTCGCGCTGCCCGGAATGTCGCCGACGAGCAGCGCGGCTTCGGCGCCGCCGCCGGAGATGCTGAGCGATCCGGTGGCGGCGCGAATCGTCGTGCCGGTGGCCGGCACGGTGACCTCCGCGCCCGTGGCTGAGCCACCGTACGTTGCGGCGCCCGCCGAAGAGATCAACGCCAGACTCAAGCCGGCCGTCAGTGTCATCAGCAGCAGTAGCTTCTTCTTCATGTCGCCCTCTCCTGTGCAAGTGGAATTCAGTTCGCTCGCGGCGCGTCGAATAGGCTCCACTCGCACCGAGAGTGAATGGCTGTCGGCGTCGACGCTGTCGCAAAGCCCGTGCCCCCCGGCGCGTGCTGCCGGCCGGCACAACGGCCGACGCGGGCAAGTGGCGGTGCGGACACGTGAAAGCGCCGGCGCCGACGCATCGCGCGAAACGAGAGCGCGCGAGGCAGAACGACAGATGCCGCGCCGATCAGTGAGGTGCAGCGGCCAGACTATGGCGCCGGCACCATGGCGTGGTCGCCAGAGTCGCGGTCGAGGGCACGTTCTTACGCCGTCCGGAAATCCGCGGCGTCGATCGCGTAGCGCTTCATCTTGAGGTGCAGGGTCTTGTAGTCCACTCGCAGGAGCCGAGCTGCCTCACTCTTGTTGCCACGCGTGGCGCGAAGAGCCAGGCGTATTGCCTGTCGCTCTGCCTCGGCGGCGGCGCGGTCGGCGAGCTCCTTCAGTGAGAAGGGCGCCTCCTGTCGTCGCCTGCCACCCGCTCCCGCGTCTTTCCCAGAGGCCACGGCTGCGTCTCACCTCACCGCGGCACCATGCACGCAACTCGCAGACCAATCGGTGCGCTACGTCCCAAGGCCGTCACCTATGGTGAAAGAGGGTAGGCGACGTTGGCAAGAGGGCCGGAGGTACGGCGAAGGTCTGGTGAGCCGACCAGAGTTACGGGCGAGTCAGGACGCCCCGCGACTCCCTGAACAGCCCCGCGTCGATGCCGTACTGCTTCATCTTGACGTGCAGGGTCTTGTAGTCGGTTCGGAGAAGCCGCGCCGCCTCGCTCTTGTTCCCGCTGGTGACCTGCAGGACGCGGCGGATCGCGTGCTGCTCGGCGTGCGCCGCGGCGGCGTCGGCGGTCTCCTTCAGAGAGCAACCGTCGAGCGCCAGCTCCTCACGGAGGGCGGCCGTCGGAGGCGAGTCGACGGGGATGACCGAGAGGTGCGCCGGCTCGATCACATCCGAGGCGAGGAGGATGGCCCGGCGAATGACGTTCCGGAGCTCGCGCACGTTGCCGGGCCAGTGATACCGCAGCAGGACCTGAGCCGCCGCTTCCGAGATCTTGCGGCAGGGGCGGCCGAGCTCCATGCTGGCTTCGGGGAGAAACTCGTTCGCCAGGTGGAGGATGTCATCGCGCTCCCTGAGCGGCGGCAGGGTGATGGCGAATTCGTTCAGACGGTAGTAGACGTCCTGACGGAACCGGCCGGCCCGCACCTCGCGCTCGAGGGAGACATTGGCGGCGGCGATGATCCGCACGGACACTCGAACCGGCTGCTTGCTGCCGAGCGGCTGCACCTGTCGTTCCTGCAACGCACGCAAGAGCTTCGCCTGGGTGGGGAGGGGAAGGTTCACGATCTCATCGAG
>QHSB01000645.1 GCA_003220335.1 Candidatus Rokuibacteriota bacterium | reverse complement strand
CTTGCCCGCGGCGTCGACGGTGCCGAAGGGCGGAAAGTCGGTCTTCACGCCGGCGATCAGCTTGCCCCGCTTCTTCACCGTCTCGAGCGTGGACTGGGCGGACGCCGCGGACGCAAACAGCCCGGCGAGGGCGAGCGCGACGGTGACGATGGCGAGACGCCGTGACCTCATCGGGAGCCTCCGTGGTGCGTCCATGTGTACGACGAGCGGGATCATACGACGACTCAGGGGGCGCAGCACAGAGGCGGAGGCGGGACATGGCCCGCGAAGTCGGCGGCACGATCATCGCATCAGCTTCAGTCATGGCCAGACCAGCGAAGCGAGTCGTCAAGAAGGCGGAGCCTGCGAAGGTGTCGAGGAAGATGCGTGACGTGCGCCCGCTTCGGGGCGCCCCCGCGATCGGCCGGCGTTACGACCCCGGCTTCAAGGAGCCGCCGGAGACGAAGAGCCCATGGGTCGACGAGGGACGCCCCGAAATGGGCGGGGATTAGCCTTTCAAATAGACCGTCTTCATCGTCTTGTCGCCGCGCGGCGAATGCATCACCGTGTTGATGGTGAGCGTGCGCCCGTCAGGCGACAGCGTCCAGGTCGACTCACGCGAGAACGTCTTGGCCTCGCCGCCATCCTTGCCGGGCGTCGTCGTCGTCGAGGTGGTCACGAGACGGTCACCGCCGAGGGTGGCCTTGGTGACGGTGCTCCCGCGGCGGCCCTGCTCCGTCCGCTCCGTGCCGTCGGCGACGAACGACTGGCTGTACGAGCGCTCGCGGTTGTCGCGCGCCATCGAGCGCGTGACCTTGATGTTGGCGCCGTTCTGCTCGACGACGAGCTTGACGACGGGGGGCTGCGTGGGCGCCTGGGTCTGCGCCCCGTCCGGCGCCTTGTGCCCGTGACCCTCGCGCGCCGGCAACTGGCTCTGCGCGGGATCCAGGGTCCAGGTGCCGGCGAATTGTGGCTGCGCCTGCGTGGTCACCGCGGTGACGACCAGGACGAGCGCGGCCGCGATCAGGCCGATCGTGCTCTGTCTACGTGTCATGCGATCCTCCCTGTTGAGATAAACCGTTGATCCGATCTGCCAGATTCGACGGACGAGCCCTGGAAATCATTTAGGAATCATTTAGGAATCATTTAGGAAGGTCCCGATCGCTGCCTTGATCCTGGCCTGTATGGGGTGCTGCTGCGGCCACGCCCAGCGCGGAGGGGCGAAGACGCGGCCCGGCACGCTGAAACGCGAGATGCGACGCACCCTTCGGCAGGCAGGACTACAAGGGCGCGTCCGTCTGGCGTTCGCGGCCCTGCTGGACTGACTCCGGGCCGTCTTCGACGGCGCGGCCGCGGGCTGCCTCCAGTGCTGGCCAAGCGCGCGTTCGCGTGGACCGGCGGTGGCGATGGGCCGGAGCCCCCTATCGACGACGGGACCTGAGCCGGCGCCGATCAGGCGGCCGCCGTCACCAAGAAGTCTGCCGGAGGCGACGTCTCCGTCGGATTCACCGCCAGCCGTCCCGCCCGCACCTCGGCCGCGACCTCGGCCCGGCCGTCGGCGCGCCGCTCGAAGCGCACGTCGGCACGCGCGTCGCCGACGCGCAGGTCGCGGATCTCGAGCCAGTCGAGCCACGCCGGCAGCCGCGGCCGGACGACGTCCAGCCGATGCTCGAGCGCCGCCGGGCGCAGGCCGAGCAGGTTCCAGAGCGCGTGCGGGATCGCCCCCGCCGCCCACGCCTGCGGGCTGCACGCGACGGGGTAGCTCACCGGCCGCGCATCGGCCTCGCTGCGCGCGTAGCCGGCGTACAGCTCGGGCAGCCGATAGTGACGGAGGGCGGTGGCCGCCTGGTAGAGCGCGTCGAACACGCGTAGCGCAGCGCCCTCTTGATCGTAGCGGCAGAAGCCGGCCGCGATCAGCGCGTTGTCGTGCGGCCACACGCTGCCGAGGTGATAGCTGATCGGGTTGTAGGCGGTGCTGGCGCTGGACAGCGTGCGGATACCCCAGCCGGAGAACATGTCGTCGGCCAGCAGGCGCGCGGCCACGCGCGCGGCGCGCGCGGGCGCGGCGATGCCGCCCCAGAGCACCTGGCCCGCGTTGGAGGTGACCTGCGCGACGGGACGGCCGCCCGCCTGCCGCGCGAGCACGTAGCAGCCGAGCTCCTCCGACCAGAAGTCGCGCTCGAAGCGCGCGCGCAGCGCGGCCGCGCGCCGCTCCAGGTCCTCCGCGCGCGGGCCGTCGTCGAGCGCGCGCAGCAGCACCGCCGTCTGCCGCCACGCG
>QHSB01000644.1 GCA_003220335.1 Candidatus Rokuibacteriota bacterium | reverse complement strand
GCCGCCTCCCAGCTGCCGCCCGACGTGGTGAGCCAGGGCATCAGTGTCACGAAGTCCGTCACGAGCCCGCTGGGCATCTTCGTGCTGTACTCGCCGAAGGGCACGTACGACCCGCTGTTCCTCGCGAATTATGCGTACGTCAACATCAACGACCCGATGACGCGGGTGCCCGGCATCGGCCAGGTGCAGATCTTCGGCGCGTCGCAGTACGCCATCCGCCTCTGGGTCAATCCCGACACGCTGGCGAAGCTCGACATCACGGTCAACGAGATCGCGAGCGCCTTGCAGGCCCAGAACACCGTCAACCCGGCCGGCCAGCTGGGCGGCGATCCGGTGCCCGCCGGCCAGGAGTTCACGTACACGGTGCTGGCCCAGGGGCGTCTGGCGAGTCGGGCGGATTTCGAGAACGTCGTGGTGCGAGCGAGGCGGGACGGCGCGCTCGTCCGGGTGAAGGACGTCGCCCGCGTGGAGCTCGGCGCGCAGAGCTACATCCGACGGGGCCGCCTGAACGGCCAGCCGGCCGCCCTCATCGCGGTCTACCAGCTGCCTGGCTCCAACGCCATCGACGCCATGAAGGGCGCGACGAAGTTGATGAACGAGATCAAGGCGCGGTTCCCGGCCGACCTCGATTACGTGACGTCGCTCGACACGACCCTGGCCGTGAGCGCCGGGATTCGAGAAATCGTCAAGACGCTCGTCGAAGCGCTCATCCTCGTCGTCATCGTCGTCTTCGTCTTCCTCCAGGGCTTTCGGACGACGCTCATCCCGCTGCTGGCGGTGCCGGTGGCGCTCGTCGGCGCCTTCATGGTCTTCCCTCTGCTCGGCTTCTCGATCAACACGCTGTCGCTCTTCGGCCTCGTGCTGGCCATCGGCCTCGTGGTAGACGACGCCATCGTCGTGGTGGAGGCGGTCGAGCACAACATCGAGGCGGGGCTGTCGCCTCGCGACGCCGCCTTCAAGGCGATGGAGCAGGTGTCGGGACCGGTGGTGGCGATCGCGCTCATCCTGGCGGCCGTGTTCGTGCCGACGGCATTCATCCCAGGCATCACGGGGCGGATGTATCAGCAGTTCGCGGTGACGATCGCCGTGTCCGTGCTGATCTCGGCCTTCAACGCCCTCACGCTGAGCCCGGCGCTCTCGGCGCTGCTCCTGCGGCCGAAGCGGGAGATGCGCGGCCCGCTGGGGGTGTTCTTCCGTGGCTTCAATCGCGCGTTCGCGCGCGCCACCGACGGCTACGTCGGCGCGTGCGGCCATCTGATTCGTAAGTGGGCCTTCTCGATGGTCCTGCTGCTCGTGGTCGCGGTATTCGCCGGACTCTTCGGCTCCCGGCTCGCCGGCGGCTTCGTCCCCGACGAGGATCAGGGGTACTTCTTCGTCAACGCCCAGCTTCCGCTGGCCGCGTCGCTGGACCGTACCGCGGCCGTCAACGACAAGCTCGACGCCATCTTCAAGACGACGCCTGGCATCAAGTACTACACGGGCGTGGCGGGCTTCAGCCTGCTGAGCCTGGTGACGACCACCTACAACAGCTTCTACTTCATCACGCTGGATGACTGGGACGCCCGGGACAAGAAGGGGCTCACGGCCGACGTGATCATACAGAGGCTGAACCAGCGGCTGGCCGGTGTGGCCGAGGCCCAGGTCTTCGCCTTCTCGCCGCCCGCCATCCCCGGCATCGGGACGTCCGGCGGCGTCACCTTCATGCTGGAGGATCGTGCGGGCAAGGATCCCGCGTTCCTGGCCGAGAACACCGAGACCTTCCTCGCCGCCGCGCGCAAGCGACCCGAGTTCGCCCGGCTCTTCACCACGCTGCTGCCGAGCGCGCCGCAGTTCTTCGCCGAGGTCGATCGGGACAAGGTCCTCAAGCAGGGAATCACCCTGGCCTCGGTCTACCAGGCCCTGCAGGCTTTCCTGGGCGGCGCCTTCGTGAACTACTTCAATCAGTACGGACGGGTCTGGCAGGTATACGTGCAGGCCGAGGGCGAGTTCAGAACCAAGGCCGAGAACGTCGGCCAGTTCTATGTGCGCAACGCGGCCGGCCACCCGGTGCCGCTGTCCACGCTGGTCACGATGCGGCAGGTCAACGGCC
>QHSB01000391.1 GCA_003220335.1 Candidatus Rokuibacteriota bacterium | reverse complement strand
GTTCGGCGTCGCGTAGACCAGACGCACCTGGCCGTGCGCATCACGCATCGGTCCCGTATCAAGGTCACGCTGCCCGAGGTAAGCGAGCAGGCGATGGATCTGATCGATCGCGAGGACGGCGGTGGTCGGATCGTTCACCGCCGGCGAGAGTGCTCGGGATGCGATGTCCACCATGATGCGGAACGCGAAGGCTGGATCTTGCTCCAGCGTCCGCTCGTGCCCGAACGCCACGCAATGGTACAGAGCACGCTCATTTACGCGCGCCGTGCCGGGATGGACCCGGAACAGCGGGTCGCCGTGGGCGACGAAATCGCCGACCTGGGGAATCAGCTCGAGGACGCAGCCGGCGCTACGTGCTAGCGCCACCAGCTCACGTTGGCCGAAGGCGAGAAACGTTCCCGAAGCGCCGACGTGAAGGATGATCCGCGGCGTGCCGTTGCCGACCAGCCCCACCGCCACGGCCGCCGCGGCACCGCCGGCGTTCAGCAGATCCGGATAGACGCGGTCGACGACCCCGCACGCCGTGTCCCAGAGCGACTGAAGAATGAATACCGGCCGCAGACCGGTGCCGAGCTGCTGCACGAACCAGAAGAAGACGGCGATGCTCACCAGCGTGAGGAGGACCGCCACCGTCACGAGCAGCTCCGGAACGCGAACGGTCTCGATCCGGCCGAGCGCAGCCAGCGTGAACGCGTACGCGAACACGAAGACCCCGACCGAGATCCTGAGCATCGGCCGCGCGAACACGAGGCTGATGATGCGCGGCGTGAGTTGACCGCTCGCGATCTGGACTGCGAGCAGCAGCCCGGACACCGCGAACACGATGAAGGTCAGCATCGACGAGGACAGGCCGCTCAAGATGGCCTGTGCGCCCTCGACGCTGAAGCCGAACCAGTGCCATTGCGTCCGCGTATCGAGCCAGAGGACGAGCCGCATGGCTGGGACGGCGGCCACCATCGCCAGCGCCGGGACGAACCAGAAGCTGGTCGCGACGAAGTGCCTCAGGTGATAGCGCGGCAGCCACGTCACGGGCCCATTCCTCCGGAGGCGGGCACGACGTCAGCGCGCCGGCGCCGGGCCGGTCTGGCGTCGCTCGCTCAGGCAGCGCTGGTAGCGGTCCTGGTCGATGCTCATCTGCGGCGGCCGGCCGCCAAAGCCCGGCGTCATCCGGCGCGCTTCGTCGAGGCAGTCGAGCGTCGTGCGGTCCGGCGCCTCGGCGCCGGCGGGCTGCGCCGATGGGGCATCGGATGTCGCGCAGCCCGCGCCGATCAGCAGGAGTCCCGCGATCGCGAACAGCCAACGGACGAACCGCATGGCGTCACCGCCTCTCGGGCTCGGCGGCCGTACAGGCGCCGAAGACGACGAACGCGGTCTGATCCTCCACGACGGCGACCGCCATCTGCCCCGTCTTCTCGGCGACTGTCGCACTCCACGCGCGTCCCTGCTGGCCGCCCTGCAGGACGAGCTGATCGTTGACCAGCTCAACACTCTGGATCGGGGCAGTGCGGGCGTCGTCCGGAGAACTCAGCGACTTGGCCGCCGGGTCGACTCGGATGAAGCGCGGCAGGTTCGCCGTCTCGATCGTCGAGCGCTGGCAATCACCCTGCGCGCTGCACTCCACGACGTTGACCACGGCACAGAGCAACAACGACGCCTGCTCAGCGAGTGCGGAGACGCCAGCGGCAAGTGTGAGCGCTGAGGCGAGAGCGATCGGAATCAGCACGCGCATGAGAAGTCCTCCCTATCTGACCGTGTAGCCGCGCCCCGCCAGGCAAGCATTGAGGGCACGGTTATACGCATCCAAACGCGACGCGCTCGCCTGCTGCGCCTGGCTCTGCTGCTGCGCGTACGCGTCCTGTTGCGCCGCATACTGATCCCGCGTCCGCATGCCGCCGATGAGGCCACCCATCGCCGCGCCGGCGGCCGCCCCCTTTCCCGCATCTCCGGCGATGGCCCCGCCGACCGAGCCGACTGCCGCGCCGCGCAGCGCACCGCGGGCCACACCGCGCCCAGGCGGCGGGGCGGAGGGCGGCGGCGCAGCGGGCATCGCGGCAGCCGAGGCCGGGTCAACGCCCGTCTGCTGCACGGCCCACTGATGGCATTCGCCGCGATCGCGCGACTCCTGCTGCGCGCTCTGCCCGCTGCTCGGATACGTGAACGTCTGTCCCGCGGCCGGGACGAGGCTTCCGCTCAGGAGCGTGAGCGCGACGCCGATCGCTCCGGCATTTCCGCGTGTGAGCCGCATGGGTTCCTCCTCGACGGCCTGCACGATCGCACGCAGCCGCGTGGGCGAGCCATGGGACTTTCGTCCCTCACCCGAAGGTCCGATCGTGGCGTCATCGAGTGCACGCTATCGTCGCGACGCAGTGATCGGTCGCGGGAGGGCCCAATGTTGATCCGAGTCGTGCCGATCATCGTCGTGGCCGCGTCTCTGTTGTTCCCGCTCACGTCGCCCGCCGCCGAGGACACGCCCGCCGCCGGCGTGGCGGATGCGGTGACGGTGCGGGGCATCGTGGACGCGATCGACCGGACTCTCGGCACTGTCGCGCTCCTGCGCCGCGAACGTGGCCTGCTGGTTCTCGAGGTGCGCGATCCCGCGGAGCTTGACCTCGTCGGCGTCGGCGACCCCGTGATCGCGCAGTACTACCAGGCGGTCACGATCGAGGTCCCGGAATCGGGCTACCCGGCGTCGAGTAAGCTCGTGCGCATCACCTACGCCCGCGCGCTCGCGGTCACCCTGGACACGCAGTGATGACCGACGACGGCTCGCTGCTGCGCACCGCCCGCGCCGCGCTCAACGATCTGGGGCCGTTGCTCCTCAAAGCCATTCTTCTCGTCGTCGCGCATGGCTGGTTCGCGGCTGCGCGCGCGACGGGAGGCCTTCCAGGTTCCACATGCGGACCGCGACAGGCGCCGACGCCTTCGCCCCAACGGGAGAGCAGATCATGAGCATCAATCGAAGGATCGTCACGTGGCTCATGCTGTGCCTGGTGCTGGGGCCGCTGCTGCCCGCGACGGCGCAGGACGCAGCCAAGACGTTCAAGCCGGAAGAGCTGGATCAGCTGGTAGCGCCCATCGCGCTCCACCCCGACGCGCTGCTGGCCCAGATCCTGATGGCCTCGACGTACCCATTGGAGGTCGTGCAGGCCGCCCGCCTGGTCAAGGAGAACCCCGGCTTGAAAGGCGATCCACTCAACGAGGCCCTCAAGCAACAGCCCTGGGACGACAGCGTGAAGTCTCTGACGACGTTTCCCAAGGTGCTCGGGATGATGAGCGACAAGCTCGACTGGCTGGAGAAGCTTGGTGACGCCTTCCTCTCACAGCAACAGGAGCTCATGGCCGCCGTTCAGCGCTTGCGCGCACGCGCACAGGCCGAGGGGCAGCTCAAGAGCACACCGGAGCAGAACGTTATCGTCGAGCCCGCCGCGTCGGTCGGGACGCCGCCCACCACGGTGCAGCTGCAGCCTGCTCCCACGACGGTACAGGTCGTCCAGGCGCCTCCGACAATCATCAAGATCGAGCCGGCGAACCCGCAAGTGATCCAGGTGCCGAGCTACGACCCCACGGTCGTGTACGGGGCCTGGCCCCCGGCGTACCCTCCCTATTACCCGTACCCGCCCGGCTACTTCGCCGCAGCGGCATTCACCTTCGGCGCCGGCATCGCCGTCGGCGCGGCTCTGTGGGGCGAGGCCGACTGGCATCACGGCGACGTCAACTACAACGCCAGCCAGGCCAACAACTTCACGAACAATGTGAACAACGCGAACACCGCCCGCAATCGCGTCGAGCATTACTCGGGTGGCGCGGGAGCCGGACAGGGCGGACGCGGCAACTGGCAGCACAACCCCGAACACCGCAAAGGTGTGCAGTATCGGGACGCGAAGACGCAGCAGCGCTTCAACAAGACCGGACCCCCCAACGCCCAGGCGCGCGAGGCATTCCGCGGCCGGACGGCGTCGCAGCAGCCGGCGCTCGGCCAGCAAGGCCCACGCGTGGCACAGCAACCGGCGCTCGGCCAGCAAGGCGAGCGCGGCGGCGGCGCTGATCGTCGCGGCTCCAGCCAGCCCGGCGGCTTCCAGGGCAGCCGCACGGCCGGGGCCTTCGAAGGGGTCGGCGGCGGCCGTGACGCTCAGAGCTTCAGCGATCGCGGCCGAGCCAGCCGCGAAAGTTTCAGCCGCTCCAGTGCCGGCGGTGGAGGCGCCCGCGGTGGTGGCGCCGCCCGGGGTGGCGGCGGCGGTGGTGGTGGCGGCGGTGGTCGAAGCGGCGGTGGAGGACGTTCGGGAGGGCGGCGATGAAGACTCGGATACGCTCCGCGACCCTCGTAGCGATCGTCGCACTCAGCCTCGTCGCTCCACGCCTGGCCGCCCAGGCGCCGGCACAGCCAAAGACGGACGCGTCGGCACAGCAGTCCACCGCGCCGAAACAGTCCACGGCGCCGAAACCGCCACTGGTGAAGCCGAAGAGCTTCGCGTCGCCCGAGGAGGCCGTGCGCTCACTCGTGGCCGCGCTGCGCGCCGGGGACCAGCGCGCGCTCATCCGTGTCCTGGGCAGCGAGGGCCGCACGCTGGTCTCCTCGGGTGACGAGGTCTCCGACAAACAGACCCGAGCGCGGTTCATAGAAGCGTTCGACGCGGCGAACAAGCTCGTCAAGACGCAGACCGAGGCGACCCTTCGCGTGGGGCCTGACGAGTGGCCGTTTCCGATCCCGGTGGTGAAGACCGCCGACCGGTGGCGGTTCGACACGCGGCGAGGGCGGGAGGAGATCGTCGCGCGACGCATTGGACGGAACGAGCTGAACACGATGCAGGTCTGCCTCGCCTACGTGGACGCCCAGCGCGAGTACTTCTCCGAGGACCGCAACGGCGAGGGCATCCTCGAATACGCGCAGAAGTTCGCCAGTACTCCAGGCAAGCATGACGGCCTCTACTGGAGGACCAAGGCCGACGAGCCGCCGAGCCCGCTGGGCGACTTCGTGGTCCGCGCCCACGCCGAGGGCTACCGGCGCTCGGCGAGCGGCGAGCCGACACCATACTGGGGCTATCTCTTCCGTCTCCTCACGGCCCAGGGGCCCGCCGCGGACGGCGCGTACGACTACGTCGTCCGAGGCCACATGATCGCGGGCTTCGCGCTCGTCGCGTTCCCCGCCACGTACGGCGTGTCGGGCGTGATGACGTTCATCGTCAATCACGACGGTGTCGTGTACCAGAAGGACCTCGGGCCGACTACGAGGGCGACCGCCTCCGCGATGCGGCTGTTCAATCCGGATGCGACGTGGACGAAGGTCGACGTGCCCACCCAGGCACTGGCGACTCGCCAGCCGCCGCAATGAGGAGAACGTCATGGATGCATTCACAATCCCGAGTGCCGTCGGCCTGCTCGCGCTCGCGTTCGTACTCGCCGTGGCATGGCTCGCAGACACGTCGGCGCCGAACTGCCCGCCGCAGTTGGCCGAGGGTAAAGACGCGCTGGCGCGCCCGACGGTCGGCGGGCAGAACGCCGACAAGCGCGATCGAAACCCGACAGTGAACGCCGCATGAAGCGCTTCGTCGTCGATCGACACGGCCGCATCGTATTCCCCTTCAACTTCTTCCCAGCGCTCGACGTCTCTGTCTTCGAGAGGCTCGATCAATTCGAGGCGGTGATCAGACGCGATTTCGCGGACAAGGCGCGGACGCAGGCCGAGATCGTAGCGCGCCTCGACACCGGCGGCTATGCCGGGCGTTACGAGCTTCTAAGAGACCTCGCGACGAATCTCTTCTGGGCGAACCGCTACCTGATGACGATGTACGACAAGCGACCGACACGCTGGCGTGATGTTCCGCGGCGTCGCGGCCACGTGTTCCTGCCGGTCGTCGCTCCGATCGACCCCGGGCCGGCGAGCGCCGTCATCGAGACCGGTTACCGGTCTCTCTCCCCGACCTGGGACGCGGCCACCGAGCGGGCGATCTTCGGTCTGTTGATCGAGATTCTCAAGAACCGCGGAGCGGTCGAGCTCGACGCCCATGCGATCGTGCCCACGGTGGCGGAGGCCCTCGGCGATCGTCGCGCTCGCGTCTACGAGATCTCCGCGTACGACCCGGACTATCCGCGGTACAGCTACGACGACGTGGTGGGGTACCGCCACCGCGTGCCAGAGCTGGAAGCGCTGATGCGACACGCCATGGTGTTGCGCAGAGAGTCCCCATGGAGTCTCGAGGGTACGCGCTGCACCGCCATCGAGGACCTCCGAGGCGACGAGGTCGTGCTGGTGCTCCACCCTCGAACGGCCGAGGTGAGCCGGTTTCTCGACAGGATGAAGACACCGCCGACGTGCGCTCGATCGAATCCTGCTCCGGCGGTCGCGCACCGGCGCCCGCCCACGCTGGTGCCACCGGTCGACGTTCGGCGGCGTTTCACGGTCATGCCGCGCGTGGAGGCGCTCGCCGCCTGCCGCGGAGAACGCGTGTGCACGAACGAAGACCTCGTTCGCAACGCCGCTTACTGCTGGTCGCCGATGACCGCCCGCGACATCACCCTGAAGACCGGGATCGAGCAGCGAACCTACACGGACATGGAGCTGGAGGAGCTATCGCTGCAGGCGGCGCGGCAGGCCATGGCGAAGAGTGGACGCGAGCCGGAAGAATTCGGCGCGGTGCTCTTCTGCTCGTGCACGAGCACGAAGGCGATGCCGTCAGTCGCCGCCTGGCTCTCCGGGCGACTCGGCATGCTCCAGACGCATGCGTCGTGTGACCTCATCGCGGCCTGTGCGGGTCTGCCCTATACCGTCGCCGAGGCGATTCGTCTGCTCGAGGAAACCGGGCGGCCGGTGCTCGTGGTCGCCGGCGAGAAGTTCTCGGACAAGATCGGGACGGTTCGAGCCTCCCGCATGCTCTTCGGCGACGCCGCCGCGGCCCTTGTGATCGGCCCGGCGCCGGCGGGGGCGCCGCCAGACGTCGAGGTCTTCCAGACCTATGCGAGCGGCCCGATGAGCGAGGTCGAGTCGATCATCTGGCCGAATCCCGATTTCGACAACAACGTGACGGTCTACGGCCCGGATGTTCGGGCGCTGGTCAAACGCTACATGGAGCAGATGATCGCAGAGCTGACGGCCCTTCCCCATCCCGATGGCCGGGGTGGCTCGCTGCTCGATGCCATCGAGCTGGTCGTTCCCCACCAGGCCAACAAGACGATGGTCACGGCCATCGCCGAGGCCGCCGGCCTCGCTCCCGAGCGTCTCTACTTCAACATCGATCGAGTGGGCAACACCTCGTCCGCGAGCATCCCCCTCGCACTGCAGGATGCTATCCACGACGGCGTTCTCACCCGTCCGACGCGGATCTTCGCCCCCGGCTTCGGCGCGGGGGCCGTCGGCGGCTACATCGTCATGCGCATCGGTCCGGGAATCGTCGCATAAGGCGCCCGAAGCGAGCTACTCAGGGTGCCGAGCAGGCGCCGAACATGAGGAATCCGCCGACCGGTGACAGCACCGCACCCGACATCGCGCCCGTCTTCTCCGTGACCGTGACGCCCCACGCTTTACCGAGGGTCTCGACTTCCTCGCCGTGGATCATCAGCTGGCCGGCGCCGCGGCCTGACGAGGTGATGCGCGCGGTCCGGCCGGAGGCAGAACCGCTGATGAGACCCTTGCCGACGTCGACCGTGACGACGGTCGGAAGGCTGACCGTCTGCGCGGTTCCGCGGACACACATCGCCGCGTCCTGGCACACGAACACCGCCTCGATCGTGCACTTCATGGGCTCCGAGCCATCGTAGGGAGCGGCGGAGGCCACCGACACGCCGACGAGAAGAGTGCCAACGAGCATCAGGGCTTTCACGCTGCGTCCTCCTATGCGGAGTGAGTGTCCGCGACATTCGACCATCGCAGGATCTGCCCCACCATCGGACCTTGGCCGTAGAACCGCGATGCCCGAGGCATGGGCCGAACGTCTCATAGCCGCCGCCGCCGCCGTGTCGCTACCGTGCGGACATGACCCGTCGAGGATCCGCCGCCGGGGTGCTCGTCTTTGCCGTCCTCCTGATGCTCGCCGTGACCTCACTCCACGCACAGGAGCGCGTCAGGATCGACGGGCAGGTCCAGTGGGTCGCCGGAACCAGAATGCAAGTCATGACCGGCGGCGGCAGCGTCGCGGTGGATCTGCGACAGGCCGATCAGGCCGCGCGCCGAGGGCTTCGCCCCGCCGAGCGCGTGATCGTCGATGGCTTCGTCGCCGAGGACCGGCGCAGCATCGTCGCGCGTGAGATCTGGCGCATCGGCTATGATCAATCGGCCGGACAAGCTCCCTGAGATCGAAGGCACGCCACAGACCGATGAACCGGAGCCGTGCGCGCTGACCGACGCTCGGTCGTCCTCGCGGCGATCATCGCCGGCGCGTTGCTCGCGTCGCGAGCCGTGGCGCAGGAAACGATCCGCGACGAGGAGCCGCCTCCGTCGTCGGTGGAGCAGGAGATCACACCCATGGAGCGCTCGTTCAGGCTCCTCCCCGAGCGTCCGGGGCTTGTTCCCTGGCTGAAGGAGCAGCTCAAGGACGCGCCGCCATTCTTCCGGGACACGAAGATCGACGTCAATCTGCGGACGTACTACCTGAACCAGAGGAAATTCGACGACAGCCATGCCGAGGCCCTGGCGAGCGGCGGCGCGCTCACGTACCGCTCCGGCTGGCTGCTCGATCGGCTATCCATCGGCGCCACCCTCTACGTCTCGGAGCCGCTCTATGCCCCCGCCGATCGCGACGGCACGTCGCTGCTTCAAGACGGGCAGCGCGGTTACGCCGTTCTCGGCCAGCTCTATGCCCGCATGAAGCTCTTCGAGGGGCAATTCCTGAACCTCTATCGCCAGACCTACGACACGCCCTACATGAACCGGAACGACAACCGCATAACGCCCAACACGTTCGAGGGATACAGCTTGCAGGGGACCGTCGGAGGCAAGGACGGCGGACCGGCGCTCAGGTATGGGGGCGGTTATGTGACCAAGATCAAGGAGCGTACCTCCGACATGTTCGTCTCGATGTCGCGGCAGGCGGGCGCCGCGGTCGACCGCGGCGTCGGCGTGCTGGGCGCCCTCTTCTCCCACGGCGAAGCCTCGATCGGCGCGATTGATTACTACTCGGAGGACATCATCAACATCGGCTATGCCGAGGCGAAGTACGTGTGGTCTCTGCCGCACGACGTGGGTGTGCTGTTCGCGGCGCAGTACACGGACGAGCGCAGCGTGGGCGGCGACCTCCTCAAGGGCTACGGCTTCCGCACCGACCAGCTCGGCGTCAAGACCGAGGCGAGCTACGCGGGAGCGGTCCTCACGCTCGCCTATACGCGAGTCGGCGGCGGCCGCGGCTGGGTGCGCAGGGGTTGACGGTCTACGCGCTGTACGTTCGCGGCTGGGACCGGATCGATCAGCGCCAGAAGACTCCGCTGCCGAACGAACACGAGCTCGACGTGGACGTCCAGTGGCGACCCGCCTGGAAGGCGATGAACGGCCTGTGGCTGCGCGCCCGCTACGCGCACGTCGAACAGTACGGGAAGCCCGGGCACACGATCCAGGACTTTCGCCTGATCGCCAACTACGACTTCTCCCTCTTCTGAGCCGGGTCCACAGCGCCCGCCCGTACGACGACAACGCCCGTCCGTACGACGAACGTCCGATGGCCGGCGCGCGCCCCCAGGGGATATGAAGAGCCGGGGGATCCGCGGAGCGAAAAGGGGGAGCGCGATGGACGCCGAACGGGCTCGTCTCACGGAAGCGCGCGTCAGCAAGAGCGCGGCGTGGCGGAAGTGGGGGCCGTACCTCTCGGAGCGCCAGTGGGGCACGGTCCGCGAGGACTACAGCGAGGGCGGCGATGCCTGGCACTACTTCACGCACGACCAGGCACGCTCGCGCGCGTATCGCTGGGGCGAAGACGGCTTGGCGGGCATCTCGGACGACCACCAGCGCCTGTGCTTCGCCCTCGCCCTCTGGAACGGCCGCGATCCGATCCTCAAGGAGCGCCTGTTTGGCCTCAGCAACAGCGAAGGCAACCACGGCGAGGACGTCAAGGAGTACTACTTCTATCTCGACTCGACGCCGACCCACTCGTACATGAAGTACCTGTACAAGTATCCCCAGGCCGCCTACCCCTACAGCAACCTCGTGGACACCAGTCGCGGGCGGAGCCGCCGCGACTTCGAGTACGAGCTGCTCGACACGGGCGTGTTCGACGACGACCGCTACTTCGACGTGTTCGTCGAGTACGCCAAGGCGTCGCCCGAGGACATCTGCGTGCAGATCACCGTGGAAAATCGCGGCCCGGAGCCGGCGACCCTGCACGTGCTGCCGACGCTGTGGTTCCGCAACACGTGGTCGTGGGGCGGCTCCGCCGCTCGCCCGGTATTTCGCCAGGCCGCGGCCGGCCCCGCGGGTAGCGCGCTCGCGGCCTCGCATCCCGACGTCGGCGAGCGCATGCTCTACGCGGAAGGCACGGCCTCGTTGCTCTTCACCGAGAACGAGACGAACACCCAGCGCCTGGCCGGCGTGCCCAACCGCACGCCGTACGTCAAGGACGGGATCAACAACTACCTGCTCCACGCCCGGCAGGACGCCGTGAACCCGGAAAAGACGGGGACGAAAGCGTCCGTGCACTACACGCTCGAGCTGCCCGCGGGCGGATCCCGGACGGTGCGCCTGCGACTGACGGACGCGGCGCCCGCGACGAACGGACTCGGCACCGCATTCGGCGAGGCCTTCGACGGCGTGATGGCCGCCCGCCGGGGAGAGGCGGACGAGTTCTATGCGTCCGTCATCCCCTCCTCGCTGGACAAGGACGCGGCCAACGTCATGCGCCAGGCGCTCGCGGGCATGCTCTGGTCCAAGCAGTTCTTTCATTACGACGTCGACACGTGGCTTTCGGAACACGGCGCCGACCCATTCAACCCGAGACGCAGCGCGCCCCGCAACAGCCACTGGCACCACATGTACAACGGCGACATCATTTCGATGCCGGACAAGTGGGAATACCCGTGGTACGCGGCCTGGGACCTCGCCTTCCACACACTCGCGCTGACCCTGGTGGACGAGGACTTTGGCAAGCAGCAGCTGAGCCTCATGCTTGCCGAGAACTATCTCCACCCGAACGGCCAGCTCCCCGCCTACGAGTGGAACTTTGGCGACGTGAATCCCCCGGTGCACGCGTGGGCCACGATCTTCACCTACCGCCTGGAGGCGATCCGGAAGGGTCAGGGCGACCTCGACTGGCTCGAGCGCTCGTTCCAGAAACTGCTGCTCAACTTCACCTGGTGGCTGAACCGCAAGGACCGCGCCGGCAACAACGCCTTCGAGGGCGGTTTCCTCGGCCTTGACAACATCGGCGTCTTCGACCGGAGCGCGCCGCTGCCGACCGGCGGCTACCTCGAGCAGGCCGACGGCACCGCGTGGATGGCGCTCTTCTCGCAAAACATGCTCGAGATCTCCGCGGAGCTGGCGATGAGCCGGCCGGCCTACCTGCCGATGACGGAAAAGTTCCTGAGCCACTTCCTGTGGATCGCGACGGCCATGCTCCACGCCGGCGAGCACACGGGGATGTGGGATGAGGAGGATGGCTTCTTCTACGACGTGCTGCGACTGCCGGACGGCCGGGCACAGCGTCTGAAAGTGCGCTCCATGGTCGGCCTGCTCCCGCTCTGCGCGGTCACCGTCTTCGACGGGGAGGCGCTGGAGAAGTACCCTGAGGTCCGTCAACGCTTTCGCCGATTCCTCGAGGCCCGTCCCGAGCTGAGGGAGTTCATCCACGATCCCGTCGCCACCGGTCACGGGGGCCGGCGCCTCACCGCGGTCCTGAACGAGGCCAAGCTGCGCCGGGTGTTGACGACGATGCTCGACGAGAAGGAGTTCCTGAGCCCGTATGGCATCCGGGCCCTCTCCCGTCACCACGCCGAGCATCCGTACGTGTTCAGCATCGCGGGGCACGAGTACCGGGTGTCGTACCTCCCGGCGGAATCGGACACCGACATGTTCGGCGGCAATTCCAACTGGCGGGGACCGATCTGGATGCCCGTCAACATGCTGATCGTGCGGGCGCTGATGCAGTATTACCTCTACTACGGCGATCGGTTCACCATCGAATGTCCCACCGGCTCCGGCCGGCACATGACGCTCTATCAGGTCGCCGAGGAAATCTCGAACCGTCTGGGCAACATCTTCCTGCGTGACATGAATGGGCGCCGGCCGGTGTACGGCGGCACCCGCCGGTTCCAGGAGGACCCGCACTGGCGCGATCTCATCCTGTTCTACGAATACTTCCACGGCGACAACGGCGCGGGGCTCGGCGCGAGCCACCAGACCGGATGGACGGGCGTCATCGCGCGTGCCATGCACCTGTTCGCGACCACCACCGCCCAGCAGGCTCTCGAGCTTGGCAAGAACGCTGCGGCCATCGAGACGACGCCGCAGGCGGCCGCGGGCCGTGGCCGGAGGTCCTGACATGTCACCTGCTTACCCGTCGCTCTACCAGGTGAACACGCGTGTGCTGTTGACCGCGCTGTCCCGGACGCTCGGACGGCCCGCCACGCTCGACGACATCCCGGACGCCGAGCTCGACCGCATCGCCGGGCTCGGCTTCGACTATGTCTGGCTCCTCAGCGTGTGGCGCACAGGGTCCGCCGGCCAGCGCGTCTCGAGCGCGCATGCCGGGTGGCGCCACGAGTTCGAGGACACGCTAGTCGGCGGCACCGCGGCGCTGGCGCGCACTCGTCGGCGGCTGCAGGCGCGCGGGCTCAAGCTGATGCTCGACTTCGTCCCGAACCATACGGCGCTGGATCACCCGTGGGTCGAGGACCACCCCGACTACTACGTCGGAGCAGGCGAGCTAGAGCAGACGCGGGCACCGCAGAACTATACGTGGGTCAAGCGCATGCGAGGTGACGTGCTGCTGGCGCACGGGCGGGATCCCTACTTCGATGGCTGGCCCGACACGCTACAGCTCGACTACGCGAATCCGGCGACGCAGGAGGCGATGATCGGCGAACTGCTGGTGATCGCCGAGCAGTGCGACGCCGTGCGCTGCGACATGGCGATGCTGGTTCTGCCGAAGATCTTCGAACGCACCTGGGTCTACTGGGACCCCGAGTCGACGATGATGCAGGAGGGCTTCGACTACGCCTACGACAAGCGCCTCTACGACCGGCTGCGCGAGGGACACGCGCGGCTCGTGCGCGAGCACCTGTGGGCGGGTCTCGACTACCAGAATCGGCTCGCGCGGTTCATGGAGAACCACGACGAGCCCAGGGCCGCCCCGACGTTTGCGTCGGGGATGCACGAGGCCGCGGCACAAGCGTATCTCGCCGCACCTGGTTCGCGCTCCGCGCGAGCCCGTCGACGGGGCCCTGCAGCAGTTCTACGACAGCCTCCTGACGGTGCTGAGACGAGCAAGCGTCCGGGATGGAGAGTGGTGTCAGGTCACGTGCGCCCCCACCTGGGACGGCAACTGGACCTCCGACTGCTTCCTCGCCTGGTGCTGGCAAGGGCAGGACGGCCAGCGTCTCCTCGTGGCCGTCAACGATGCCGGCAACCAGAGCCAGTGCTACGTCCGTCTGCCGTTCGCGGACCTCGAGGGCCACTCGGTACAGCTCAAGGACCTGATGGGAGCCGCCACCTACGATCGCGACGGAGCCGACGTCCTCGCGCGCGGCCTCTTTCTAGACCTTCCGCCGTGGGGCTACCACGTGTTCGAGCTGACGGCGCTGTGACAAGGAGAAGATAATGACAACGGATGTTCCACGTCCCGTCCTGCAAAATAAGCGCGCGCTCGTCGTGGGCATCGCCAACGAGCATTCGATCGCGTACGGTTGCGCCAGCGCGTTCCGACAGCTCGGCGCCGAGCTCGCCATCACCTACCTCAACGATAAGGCGAAGAGCTACGTCAAGCCGCTCGCCGACCAGCTGGGCGCCGCGATCTTCATGCCGCTCGACGTGTCGGTGCAGGGCCAGCTGGAGGCGGTCTTCGATGCCATCGACGCGACCTGGGGGCGACTCGACATTCTCGTTCACTCGATCGCCTTCGCTCCCAAGGAGGATCTCCAGGGCGGTCTGCTCGACTGTTCGGCCGGGGGCTTCGCCAAAGCGATGGACGTCTCGTGTCATTCGTTCGTGCGCATGGCCAAACGCGCCACGGCGATGATGCCGGACGGCGGCACTATGTTCGCGATGAGCTATCACGGCGCCCAGAAGGTCGTGCCGAACTACAACGTGATGGGCCCCGTGAAGGCGGCCCTCGAGGCCTCGTGCCGTTACCTCGCGTACGAGCTGGGGGCCAAGAACATCCGCGTCCACGCGATCTCGCCGGGGCCGGTGAAGACGCGCGCGGCGGCGGGCCTGCGGGACTTCGACCTGATGCTCAACGAGGCCGTCCAGCGTGCGCCGCTCGGCGATCTCGTAGACATCATGGACGTCGGCTTCGCGTGCGCGTATCTGGCCACGCCGTACGCGCGCCGTCTCACCGGCGCCACCATGTACGTCGACGGCGGCATCCATATCATGGCGTGAATCTCACCGATCATTTCTCGAGCCGGCTGATCTTCGATCCCTGCAGCCCCAGACCCGCCATCAGCCCCTTCTGGTCGAAGAACACCGCGTAGATGTCGGACTGGATCGTCGAGGTGGTCAGCGCTCGGGCACCTCCAGTATCCAGAATCACGATGCTGGGCCCGCTGCCGAGCTCGAATCCGCCGCTGGTGTCGAGATACCGAAGGGCGGACTCGCTCATGAAGAACAGGGCGTAGCCAAACACCTGCACGCCGGCCTGAAGCCCGTACGAGGCTGCCACGGAGTTGTAGTAACCGGTCGTCCGGCCGCGCTGTCGGAGGGCGCCCTCGCCGTATTGGGCCCCGAGCAGAAACCCTGCCTTGACGATGTCGGGGAAGACCAGGATCCCTTTCGCCCGTTCGCTGAGGTTGCGGGCGTCCGGATTGCTCTTGAACAGCAGCCCGAGGGCGTTGTCGACGCTGCGGTCGATCTCGCCGGCCGATCCCGCGACGACGGCCTGCGGCGTCCCGAGCACGGTGAGCGCGAGCACGAGGACCAGCAGACCGACCGCACTCCGCACGTTGAGCAGCATTATGGGTTCTCCTTGGCTCATCGGGACTTGATCAACGGGATCTCGCGCGCGAATTCGTAGTCCACGAGCGCGCGGAGCTTGTTCTCGATCTGGTAGAAGCGTGCGACCTTCTGGGGCGGCAACGCACTTCGCAATCGCGGCAGGTAGCCATTCAGCAGCGCCGCGTACGCCGTCTCGAGCGCCAGGAACTCTCCCACCAGCTGCGTCGCCGTCTCGTCGTTCATCGTCTGGTACGCGGCCCCATACACGCCGATGAGTTTGAAGACGCGGTCGTAGTGAGTGATCATGTCACTCTGATAGGCGTTGTAGAGTGGCCAGAAGGACTTGGCCTCGCTTTCCGAGAGCTCGAGGGCCGTCGCCACCAGCAGTTTCTTGTCCGCCCGGACCTTTTCGCGTAGCACGTCCATGGTATCGGCGGGCTTGTCCTGCGCGATGGCCACCCCGGTTGCCGGGCCGACCACCAGCGCGCAGCCGATCAGCACGAAGGTGAGCTGCCACCACGTTCGGCGCGTCATATGGCTCTCCTGGTGTGAAGGTAGGCGACGCGGGCCACTCTGCGCGGCCGCGCCAGCTCCACCGCGGTGATCCGCACGCACCCCTGCTCGGCAAGCATCGTGACGATCGAGCGCACCGCGTCCTCCGACATGCCGAGGCGGCCCGCAAGCTCGGCCAGCGTGAGCTTTCCACCGGCGGCGGCGAGAACGTTCAGCGTCGCGTCGTCGACGTCGCGCCACCAGCTGTCCATCAGGCTGTCCCCTTGACGACGGTCCGCTCCACGACCATCGCGATACCCTGCCCGCCACCGATGCAGAGCGTGGCGAGCCCCAGGCGGCGCGACAAGCGCCGCATTCCGTGCATGAGCGTGACGAGGATGCGACAGCCGCTGGCGCCGATCGGATGTCCGAGCGCGATGGCGCCTCCGGAGACATTGGTGATCTGCGGCGGCAGCCGCAGGGCGCGGGCCACCGCCAGCGCCTGCGCGGCGAACGCCTCGTTCGCCTCGATCAGCTCCAGCTGCTCGATCTTGACGCCCGCGCGCGCGAGGGCCTTTCCGACGGCGGCGATCGGACCGGTCCCCATGATGGCCGGCTCGACGCCCGCCGAGGCGTACGCGCGTACGCGCGCGAGCGGTGACACGCCGAGACGCTCGGCCTGGTCGGCGGCCATGAGCACGACGGCCGCCGCGCCATCGTTGAGACCCGACGCGTTGCCGGCGGTCACCGTGCCGTCCTTCTTGAAGGCCGGACGCATCGTGGCCATCACGTCCGGCGCCGGCCGCGTCTTCGGATACTCGTCCGCATCGAAGACGAACGGCGGCCCCTTCTTCTGCGCGATCTCGATCGGCATGATCTCCTCGTCGAAGTGGCCCGCTTCGAGCGCCGCGAGTGCGCGGCGGACACTCTCGGAAGCCAGGGCGTCCTGATCGGCCCGGGAGATGGCGCAACGCTCGGCGACGTTCTCTGCCGTGATCCCCATGTGCACGCCGCTGCCGGGGTCGAGCAGCCCGTCCTGAAGCATCGAGTCCACGAATGGCTCGTTGCCCATGCGGAGGCCCCATCGCGCCTTGCGCACGAGATACGG
Organism: Candidatus Rokuibacteriota bacterium; assembly: GCA_003220335.1. Taxonomy (GTDB): domain Bacteria; phylum Methylomirabilota; class Methylomirabilia; order Rokubacteriales; family CSP1-6; genus AR12. The sequence goes on along the minus strand of QHSB01000391.1, from coordinate 1,321 downwards.
CGCGTTGCTCATGCTTTCCATGCCGCCCGCGACCACGACGTGGGCGTCGCCGGCGCTGATCGCCTGCGCGCCGAGGGCGACCGCTTTGAGGCCCGAGCCGCAGACCTTGTTCACGGTAAAGGCCGGGATGTCCACGGGGATGCCGGCGTTGAGGCTGCATTGACGCGCGGGATTCTCACCGAGCCCGGCCTGCAGCACGTTGCCCATGATGACTTCACTAACCGCTTCGGGGCGCACGCCCGCGCGCTTGAGCGCTTCCTGGATGACGAGGGAGCCGAGTTGCACGGCCGACAAGTCCTTGAGGGCGCCCCCGAAGGTCCCGATGGCTGTACGGCAGGCGGCGGCAATGACCACGTCGCGCATCACGCGGCTCCTCCGAAGTCGACGGCGATCCGCTCGCTCGACTCGGTCTCGAGCACGTCGATGAGCGCACGGAGCAGGTCGGTCTCCGTGACGATGCCGGTCAGCTCGCCGCCGTCCACGACCGGCAGACCGCCGAACCTCCCGTCAAGCATGATCCGCGCCGCCTCGTCCACACGCATCTGCGACGTGGCGGTGACCACGTTGCGCGTCATGATCTGCGCAACGGGGGTACGGTCGTGTCTTGCGCTCGCCGACCTGACGTCGCGGTCCGACACGATGCCGACGAGGCGACGCCCGGCGATGACGGGCAGGCGGCGGATCCGATGCTCGGCGAGCAGGTGGCGCGCCTCCGAGAGGGGCGTGTCGGGCGTCACGGTGACGAGTTGTCGGCTCATGATCTCGCGCAGCAGAATTACGATCACGAGAGTGCCTCGCTCGTGAGGGGCATCGGGTGAACGTCGTCACGCACGATCAGGGGCGCTTCCGTGGCGGCCAGCACGTCCGCCACCGCCACGCCCGGCGCGAACTCCAGAAGTGTCGCGCGCCCGTCCGGAAAGGCGATGACGGCGAGCTCGGTGACCACCAGATCCACCGGACGTACCGCCGTGAGCGGCAATCGGCACCGCGGTACGATCTTCGATTTGCCTTTCGCGGTGTGCTGCATGGCGATCACCACTCGGCGCGCGCCGGAGACGAGGTCCATCGCGCCGCCCATGCCGGGCACCATCTTGCCGGGAATCGTCCAGTTCGCCAGCCGCCCGGTCACGTCGACCTCCAGTCCGCCGAGGACGGTCATGTCGACATGACCACCACGAATGAGACCGAACGACATGGCGCTGTCGAAGGTGGCGGCACCCGGGAGCGCAGTGACCGCCCGTCCGCCGGCGTCGGTCAGCCGGGCCTGGCGCATGCCTTCCTCGGGCACCGCGCCCGTGCCGATCAGGCCGTTCTCCGACTG
>QHSB01000643.1 GCA_003220335.1 Candidatus Rokuibacteriota bacterium | reverse complement strand
CTTCGACAGCATCAAGTGCCTACCGCAGCCGGTGCAGAAGCCCCATCCTCCGATCTGGATCGGCGGCCACAGCCGCGCGGCGCTGCGTCGGGCTGCGCGCCACGGCGACGGCTGGCATCCGGTCGGCGCCAACCCCGCGGCGATGCTGGCGCCGCCGGAGTTCAAGACGCTGCTCGACGAGCTGCGCCGGCTCACCGAGGCCGAGGGCCGCGATCCGCGCACGCTGACGATCTCGTACAAGGCGCCGCTCTACGATGCTGGCCTGGCCGCCGGCGGCGAGCGCCGCCCCTTCTCCGGCACGCCGGATCAGGTGTTGGACGACATCGCCACCTACGCGCGGCTCGGCGTCAGCGAGCTGATCTTCGATTTCCGGAGCGAAGAGCCGAAGGAGAGCCTCGAGCGCATGGAGCGCTTTGCGGAAGTGATGAAGAAGGCGCCGGGCTAAACCTCCGCCAGATCCACCAGTAGCGCCGCGTGATCGCTGAGCCGGTCGCGCCGGCCGCGGGTGGCCGCGCCGCCCCAGACGTACGCCGCGTCCTTCAGCCGCGTCAGCAGGGGCGCATTGACGAAGGCCTGGTCGATGCGAAACCCGTTGCGCCCGTTCGGCGAATACCAGGTGTAGGCGCGTGTGTCGGTGCGCAGGTGGCGGAAGGCGTCGGCCCAGCCGCAGGCGGCGAGAGCGTCGATCCAGCCCTCCTCGCGCGCGTTGAACGCGGGCACCTCCTCGTCCATGCCCCGCCGGCCCGAGTTCGTGTCGCCGATGAGGAGCGCCGGTCCCAGCCGCCAGCGCCGCGCGCAGCCGAGCACCGCGTCGAGGAACGGATACTTGCGTCCGCTGATGCGGTTGGGCACGTGCATGGTGCCGATCACGAGCCGCGCCGGCGCGTCGACGGCCACGAGCAGCCAGCGGCAGCGCTCGGCGGGGGCGGAGCGCAGGCGAACGCGCCGCAACGGCCAGCGCGAGGCCACCAGCAGCGCGTTGCGCGTCATCGTGCGCGGGTCGCAGGTGGCGAGCTGGTGTGCGAGGCCGCACGCGGCCAGCCGCGCCGCGAGCCGCGCGCTCGGCGGCGTCGCACGGAATTCGGAGAGCGCGACGACGTCGGCCTGCCAGCGCGCCAGCTGGCGCGCGATGGCGTCGGCGCGCACGCCGCCGCCCGCCCGGATGTTCCACGCGACGACGCGCACGCGACGGAGCCGCGCCTCAGCGCGGCTCGAAGCTCACGGCGCCGAAGAGGGCGGCGCTGCGCGAGCGCGTGTCGTTGGAGTGGGCCTCGAAGCCGACCCACTTGATCGGTCGCGGAGCGTCGCCGAAGACGCGGCGGTAGTCGGCGAACACGTCACGCCGCTCGCGCGTCCAGTGGCCGAGGCCCACCGGCCCCGAGCGGACCACGATGAGCACGCGATCGAAGATGTCCAGCTCGTCGGGCCGCGACTCGGTGCCCAACGGCGAGACCGTGTCCCACACGTAGAGGATGCCCTTCATGCCCTCGAACATCAGCATGATGCGCGCGGCCTGATCGTTGAGCTTGCGCTGGCGCACGTCGCCGTGCTCGGGCAGGTCGAGCGCCTTCCACTCCCACGTGAGCAGCGGTGTCGCCCTCAGATCGACCTTGACCGGGCGCCCGACGCGCATCGCCTCACCGTCGGTGCGCAGGAGCAGCGCGTGCCGGCCGTCGCTCTCCACGATCGCCGGCGGGTCCTTGAACGCCGACGACTGGGTGAACGGATAGACCCGCCACACGTTGAGATCGAGCGGTCCGGGCGCGCCCCGGTCCCAGTCATCGACGCGGACCGGCGGCGCCTTCGCCGCCGCGCCGGTGAGGACGGCTCCGGCGAGCAGCGCCACCGTCACCCGGACGAGCGCGCGGGTCACGCGCGCGCGGTGAATTTCTGGAACGTGTGGCAGTCCGCGGGCGCGAGGCCGCGGCTGACCGCGAAGGTCCACGTGACCTCCGCCACGTAGACGGCGCCCTTGCTGTCCACGGCGAGGCCGTGCGGCGCCGCGAAGCTGCCCGGCTTGGTCGCCTCCGGGGTACCCCAGCGCGCGAGCAGACGGCCATCCTTGTCGAAGACGCTGACGCGT
>QHSB01000707.1 GCA_003220335.1 Candidatus Rokuibacteriota bacterium | reverse complement strand
GACCGTCCTCAACCTCGGCCTCAACGACGAGACCGTCGAGGGGCTCGCCGCGTGGACGCGCAACGAGCGCTTCGCGTGGGATTGCTATCGCCGCTTCCTCACGATGTTCGGCGACGTGGTCCTCGGCATCCGCCGCGAGACCTTCGACGAGCACCTCACCGCCACCAAGACGCGGCTCCGCGTGCAGACGGATCCGGAGATCCCGGCCGTCGAGCTGCGCAAGCTGGTGGAGACGTACAAGGACGTCGTCGCCGCGCGGACCAATGCGCCGTTCCCCCAGGACCCGCGCGAGCAGCTGCGGCTGGCCGTGCGCGCCGTCTTCGACTCCTGGTACGGCAAGAAGGCCGTCGAGTATCGTCGGATTAACAGCATCCCGGCCGACTGGGGCACCGCCGTGACCGTGATGTCGATGGTGTTCGGCAATCTCGGTGAGACCTCGGGCACCGGCGTCGGCTTCACGCGCGATCCGCGCACGGGTGAGCGCGGCTTCTACGCCGAGTTCCTCGCCAACGCGCAGGGCGAGGACGTCGTGGCGGGCATCCGCACCCCGGAGCACATCGACGACCTCAAGCGCCGCATGCCGGAGATCTACGACGAGCTGCTCGCCATCGCCGACCGCCTCGAGCGCCATTACAAGGACATGCAGGACATCGAATTCACGATCCAGGAGGGCAAGCTGTACCTGCTCCAGACGCGCGCCGGCAAGCGCTCGGCGGCGGCGGCGGTGAAGGTCGCGGTCGATCTCGTGCACGAGGCCGTCATCGACCAGCACACCGCGCTCCTGCGCGTGAATCCGCGCGACCTCACCAGGCTCTTCGTGCCGCTGCTCGACCCGCGCGACAAGCAGCGGGCGCTCGCCGGCGGCCGGTTGCTCGCGCGCGGCCTGCCCGCCGCCCCGGGCGGTGCCGTCGGCCAGGTGGTGTTCGACGCCGACCGCGCGGTGGAGCTGGCCAAGAACGGCCAGCAGGTGATCCTCGTGCGGCCCGAGACCTCGCCCGAGGACGTGGCGGGTATGTACGCGGCGGAGGGCATCGTGACCGCACGCGGCGGGCGGACTTCGCACGCGGCGGTGGTCGCCGTCGGCATGGGCAAGCCGTGCATCGTGGGCGCGAACGACATCGTCGTCCACGAGGAGCGGCGCGTGTTCGAGGCGGGCGGCCGGATGGTGCGCGAGGGCGAGGTGATCGCCATCGACGGCGAGACGGGCGAGGTGATCCTCGACGCCGTCGAGCGCACCACGCCCGAGGTGAGCGGGTCCGCCCAGGAGTTCCTCGGGTGGGCGGACCGCTACCGCAAGCTCGGCGTGCGCGCCAACGCCGACACGCCGGAGGACGCGGTGCGCGCCCGCGAGTTCGGCGCCGAGGGCATCGGGCTCGTGCGCACCGAGCACATGTTCTTCGCCGCCGACCGCATCCCGATCGTGCGCGACATGATCATGGCCTCCGATCCGCTGTCGCAGCAGGTCGCGCTCGACAAGCTCCTGCCGTTCCAGCGAGAGGACTTCATCGGGATCTTCCGCGCCATGGACGGGCTGCCCGTGACCATCCGGCTGCTGGACCCGCCGCTGCACGAGTTCCTCGCGAACCCGAAGGAGTACCGGGAGATGATCGAGGAGCGCGCGCGGTTGGACGCGCTGGGCATCAACCCGGCGCGCAAGGCGGCCCTCGACGAGAAGCTGGCCAAGATCGACTCGCTGCGCGAGGCCAACCCGATGCTCGGCCACCGCGGCTGCCGCCTCGGCATCACCTCGCCGAAGATCTACGGGATGCAGGTGCGCGCCATCATGGAGGCCGCCTGCACGGTGGCCGAACAGGGTGGGCGCGTGGAGCCCGAGATCATGATCCCGCTCACGGGCACCGTGGGCGAGATGAAGGTGACCTACAAGCAGACGAAGGAGATCGCCGACGGGATCGTCGCCGAGAAGGGGGTGGCCGTGCGCTACACGATCGGCACCATGATCGAGGTGCCGCGGGCCGCGCTCATCGCCGACAAGATGGCCCAGGACGCCGAGTTCTTCTCGTTCGGGACCAACGACCTCACGCAGATGACCTTCGGCTACAGCCGCGATGATGTCGCCAAGTTCCTGCCGGACTATCTGCAAAAAGGCCTGCTGCCTCACGATCCTTTTTCTGTGCTCGATCAGGAGGGCGTGGGCGAGCTCATCCGCATCGGCATCGAGCGCGGGCGCCGCACGCGCCCGGACCTCAAGATCGGCATCTGCGGCGAGCACGGCGGCGAGCCCTCGTCGGTGGAGTTCTGTCACAAGGTGGGCATGACGTACGTGTCCTGTTCGCCCGAGAGAGGTCATCGAGGGGCGCCACGGCTCTCATCGAGGGGCGCCACGGCTCGGCCGGGGCGGCCCGAGCGTGGGGGATTCGGGGGCCATGTCGGGGCCCCCGAGTAGATGGAGGTAAGGGTGAAACTGCCAGGGGCGAGGATCGTGCTGGAGTGTATCAAGCGGGAGGGTGTCGACATCATCTTCGGCCTCCCCGGCGGCGCCGTGCTGCCGATCTACGACGCACTGTACGACTTCGAAGGGCTGCGGCACGTCCTCGTCCGCCAGGAGGCGGCGGCCGGGCACGCCGCCGAGGGCTACGCGCGCGCGACTGGGAAGGTCGGCGTTTGCCTGGTGACGTCGGGTCCCGCCTGCACCAATCTGGTCACGGCGCTGCAGGACGCCATGATGGATTCGATTCCCATCGTGGCGTTCACGGGCCAGGTGCCGACGCACCTGATCGGCAACGACGCCTTCCAGGAGGCGGACAACGTCGGCATCACGCGCTCGGCCACCAAGCACAACTTCCTCGTGAAGGACGGCAAGGACCTCGGGCCCATCATCCGCGAGGCGTTCCACATCGCGGTGACCGGGCGTCCGGGCCCCGTGCACGTGGACCTGCCCAAGGACATCCTCGTGAAGGAGGCGGAGCTCATCTGGCCCGAGAAAGTCACGATGCGCTCCTACAACCCGAACTACGAGGGCCACGCCGGTCAGATCAAGCGCGCCGCGAAGGCCATGCTGCGGGCGAAGAAGCCGGTGCTCTACGTGGGCGGCGGCGTCATCTCCTCCAACGCGCACGTTGAGCTGCGCGAGCTGGCCGAGCTGACGCAGATCCCGGTGACCACGACCCTGATGGGGCTCGGCGCGTTTCCGTCCGAGCACCCGCTGTCCCTCGAGATGCTCGGCATGCACGGCACCTACTACGCGAACATGGCCGTCCATCACTCCGACGTGCTGGTGGCGGTGGGCGCCCGCTTCGACGACCGCGTGACGGGACGCGTGGACGCCTTCGCGCCGAACGCGGAGATCATCCACATCGACATCGATCCCTCGTCGATCTCCAAGAACATCAAGGTCGACGTGCCGATCGTCGGCGACTGCCGCCGCGTGCTGCGGGCGCTGGTGGAGACGGTGCGCGAGGAGATGAAGGCCGGCGGCGACGGCCGCGAGGGGCGCAAGCCCTGGCACACCCAGATCGCGGAGTGGAGAACGGCGCAGCCGCTCCGCTACGAGTGGAGCGATGACGTCATCAAGCCGCAGTACGTCGTCCAGGAGATCTCCAACGCCACGCGCGGCGAGGCGATGATCGTCACC
>QHSB01000706.1 GCA_003220335.1 Candidatus Rokuibacteriota bacterium | reverse complement strand
ATGTGGGCGGCCCAGTACTACAAGTTCACGCACCCCCGGGCGTGGTTCACCTCGGGCGGGCTCGGCACCATGGGCTACGGCCTGCCCACGGCCATGGGCGTGCAGGCCGCGCACCCCGGCCGGCAGGTCATCAACATCGATGGGGACGGCTCCTTCGCGATGAACAGCCAGGAGCTGGCCACGTGCTTCGTCGAGAAGCTGCCCGTGAAGACGGTCATCATCAACAACAGCGGGCACGGTATGGTCCGGCAGTGGCAACGCATCATCTATAAGGAGCGCTACTGCGCCATCGACCTGCCCGGCATCCCCGACTGGGTGAAGCTGGCCGAGGCGTATGGCTGCGTGGGGCTGCGGGTGACCAAGCCCAGCGAGGTGGTGCCGGCCATCGAGAAGATGCTGAGCACGCCCGCGCCGGTGGTCCTCGACGTGTGCGTCGACAAGGACGAGTGCGTCTTCCCGATGGTCCCCGCCGGTGGCGCCAACACCGACATGATCCTGGCGCCGCCGACCCGCGAG
>QHSB01000705.1 GCA_003220335.1 Candidatus Rokuibacteriota bacterium | reverse complement strand
CGACATCCTGGTGATCACCACGAAAGGCAAGATCATCCGCATGCACGCGGACGACGTGTCGTCCCAGGGCCGTAACACGATGGGCGTGCGCATCATCGACCTCGACGCCGACGACAAGGTCGGCTCGATCGCCAGCGTCGAGGCCGAAAGCACCACCCCGGCCGAAGCCCAGTAGTCCCGTGCTCGATCTGCGGCTCATTCGCGAGCGACCCGACGAGGTCCAGCGCGCGCTCGTCCAGAAGGGCGGCGCCGAGCTGATCCCAGAGATCCTCGCCAGGGACGTCGAGCGCCGCCGGCTCCTGAAAGAGGTCGAGGACCTCAAGGCCCAGCGCAACACCGCCTCCGAGGCGATCGGCCGCGCGAAGAAGGCCGGGCAGGACGCCGCCGCCGAACAGGCGCGGATGCGCGAGGTCGGCGACCGCATCAAGGTCCTCGACGCCGAGTTGAAGACCGTCGACGAGGCCATCGAAGCGTTGCTCGTCCAGGTCCCGAACCTCCCGCACCCATCGGTGCCGCCCGGCAAGAGCGACGAGGAGAACGTCGAGGTTCGCCGCTGGGGCACGCCGCGCCGGTTCGACTTCAAGCCCAGGCCGCACGAGGACGTCGGCGCCGGCCTCGGCCTGCTCGACATGGACCGCGCCGCGAAGCTGGCGAAGTCGCGCTTCGCGGTCATGTGGGGCCCGCTGGCGCGGCTCGAGCGCGCCATCGCCCAGTTCATGCTGGATGTGCAGACGCGCGAGCACGGCTACACGGAGCTGTGGCTGCCGCATCTCGTGAATGCCGACACGATGCTGCGCACCGGCCAGCTGCCCAAGTTCGAGGAGCAGCTCTTCAAGACGAACGAGGCCGACGAGGGCCGCACGCTCTACCTGATCCCGACCTCCGAGGTCCCGCTGTCCGCGCTGCACGGCGGCGAGGTGCTGCCGGAGAGCACGCTGCCGCGCAAGTACACGGCCTGCACCCCGTGCTATCGCCGCGAGGCGGGCACGTACGGTAAGGACATGAAGGGGATCTTCCGCAACCACCAGTTCGACAAGGTCGAGCTGGTCAAGATCGCGGCGCCCGCGCAGGGTTACGCCGAGCTCGAGTCGATGGTTCACGACGCGGAGGACGTGCTGCAGCGGCTCGAGCTCCCGTACCGCGTGGTCGAGCGATGCGCCGGCGACGTCGGCTTCAGCGCGGCGAAAGGCTACGACATCGAGGTCTGGCTGCCGGGGCAGGACAAGTACCGCGAGATCTCGTCGTGCTCGACGTACGCCGACTTCGGCGGGCGTCGCGCCGACATCCGCTACAAGCCGGAGGTCGGAGGCAAGACCGACTTCGTCCACACCCTGAACGGGTCCGGCCTCGCCGTCGGCCGCACGCTCATCGCCGTGCTCGAAAACTGCCAGAACGTCGACGGCACGGTTACCGTCCCCGCCGCGCTCCGCCCCTACACGGGCGGAATGGACCGCCTCACCTCCTCACGCTGAGCGCTGCTCACCGCGTGCGGCTCGAATGCGAAGCCGGTATAGTCAAGGCACGCAACGTGGATGGAATCGTTCGACCCCCGATCAACCACCTCGACGACAAGCGAGCAAACGAAGACCGCATCCGGAAACGTGATCTCGGCGGTGCCCGTCCAGAAGCGGTCGCAGCTCTGGTTCGGGCTGCAGCGGTGCCCGGTGCCGTTGCCTTCGCCACCGTAGGTGTCGATTGTCAGCGCCTTGATGGTGACGTTGGCGGCGTGATCGACGAGGTTGAACTCGCCTCGCAAGGGTGAGTCGGGTCCGTTCTTGTACCCGACATTGAATCCGAAGTTCGCCTTCCCGTCGCCAAACGACGACTGGAACCATCCGCCGCCGGTGGTGAAGTCGAAGCAGGCCGTTGCTTGGGCATGGGCTTCATGGTCGGGCAGAAGACTGAAGACGCCGACAAAAAGAGAAACCAACGCCGCCGTCCCGATCGTCCATTTCATCGTGGCCAGCCATTTCACTGCGGTACCTCCCCCTCGATGACCAGAGTCAAAGCCCAGGCGGTTTACCAGTTGATGGTGCTGCTGGCGGTCGACAGGACGATCTCCTCGCCGGTCGCCAGCTTCAGGTGAAGCGCCCTCACGGTCAGAGTCCGGGAACTAGCGGCCGATACCGTCGACTGCTCATTGATGGTGAGCGTGCCGACCCCCAGGATCTCGACCTTCTGGTTGGGCTGACCGGTCACGGTGACGGGCACACCGGCAAAGACGAGATCGCGCACCTCGGTCGAGCCCAGGAGCCCATCGGCAGACACTTCTACCTGGGCCCGGATGAGCGAAGCGGTGAGTTGGGCGACTTTCCCGGGGAACACGCTCACACCTGCCAGTGAGGTGGAGCTGTTCGCCCGGGCGCCGGTATCGTACAGGCCACCGCTGGTGTTGGCCACCAGTGCGTCCGCGATCAGGACGTCGGGGACATTGGTGCTGAGGAGGCCGGCGCCCTCCCAACCACCGTCGGCAGCGAGTTCACC
>QHSB01000390.1:17243-26084 GCA_003220335.1 Candidatus Rokuibacteriota bacterium | reverse complement strand
ACGGCCATGATGAAACCGGCCGCCTCACCCTCGCGGTACAGACCCAGCACGCGACCGAGCCAGCCACCGAGCATCGCGCCTACGATGCCGAGCACGATCGTCAGGATGATCCCACCCGGGTCGTTGCCCGGCATGATCAGCTTGGCGACGAGCCCGACCACGAGGCCGAACACGATCCACAGCAGAATGTCCATCAGTGAACTCCTTTCGCCGGCCCCCGAGGAACGGCACGCCTCACACGGTGGACGTGGCTGCACACCCGATGCCACGATGTCCTCAATTCGGACGCCGAGATGAGGCGTTGTGATCGTCGCGGCGTGATTGTAGAACTTACTCTTCGTCGCGACGCCGCCACGCCTCGACGACACGCGTGGCGCTCACTGCGGTGAGGCCGATCAGCGGAAAAGTCAGCAGGCTGGGCAGGAGGCGTTCATCGGAGGGAAGCGTCACGGCGGCCTTGAAGGCTTCGATGCCAAGCAGATTTGAGACGACAAAGAATGTAGTCCAGAGCGCGAGACGCATGCGGAAGTTCCCCTTCGTAAAATTTCTGGCCGGAGCGAACTTGGCCACTCTACGGCATTGTCCTTCCTCCGCCAAGCGTGAATTTGAGATTGGCATGACCTTCGCTTTGACGGAGGAGCATGAGCCTCTGCGCATCGTGCGGTCTGCAGCTCTCGGGAGACGCGGGCCTCTGCCCGCATCATCACTGCGTCTACGGCGACGACTGGGCGGTCGCGAACAAGATCATGTGTGACTTCTTCCATCGCAAGAAGGTTCCGCCGCGTCTGACGCAGCCCGAGCGCGACGACGACTTCTGGGCCCACACCGGCGAAGCGGCGTAGGCCGGCGCGTCAGACCGCTGCGACGGTCGGCGTCTCCGGCGTGCGCACCAGCGTCGTATCGCCCGGCGCGTAGAAGGACGACTCTCCCAGCCCCTGCACGCAGTCGCGTGTGAACTCGATGAGGTGGTGGCTCACCAGAGCCACGTGGATCAGCGGCTCGATCTTCCTCGCCTTCAGCGCGGGCCACGCCATCCGCCAGAACGTGCGGCGGTAGGCGCCGCGCACCCCGACCTTCCAGAACAGCCGCGCGAGGATGCCCAAGCCCATCCGCACGTTCGCCCACGACGCGCGCTGGGTGTTGCTCGGATAGTCCTTCCGCCGGGCATAGGTGTGCTCGACCTGGTAGGCGAAGCGCGCGTAGAGGGCCTCCGGATCGTAGGCGGCCGTGATGCACCGCCGCCACATGTCGATGACCGTCTCGTACGGCAGCCGGAAGGCGACGTTCGACTCGCGGCCGACGTCGGGCACCAGCCGGTCCTCGGCCTCCAGCCGTCGCCAGAGCGGCGTCTTGGGCAGCGCGTAGAGCACGTTGATGGTCAGGAGCGGGATGCGGGACTCGCGGATGAACTCGATGATGTGATCGGCCGTCTCGAGGGTGTCCGTGTCGAGGCCGAGAATGATCCCGGAGACGACCTCGAGCCCATGGGCATTGATGCGCTGCACGGCCTCGAGGATCGGCATCCGGAGGTTCTGGTCCTTGGACATGAAGCGCAGCGCCTGCGGCTCCGGCGTCTCGATGCCGCAGAACACCGTGATGAAACCCGCCTCGCGCATCAGCGCCAGCGTGCGCTCGTTCTTGGCGATGTTGAGCGTCGCCTCGCAGGCGAAGCGCAGCGGGTACCGATGGCGCTCCTGCCACGCCACGAGGTGCGGCAGCAGTTCCAGCGTGGCCTTCTGATTGCCGATGAAGTTGTCGTCGACGAAGTAGACGGACGTGCAGCCGGCGGCGGCGATGAGATCCAGCTCGCGGCAGATCTGCTCGGGCGTCTTCAGTCTCGGATTGCGCCCGTAGAGCGCCGGGATGTCGCAGAACTCGCACGCGTACGGGCAGCCGCTCGAGAACTGGATGTTGGCGATGAAGTACTCGCGCAGGCGGATCAGCTCGTACGCCGGCGTCGGGAACGCCGCCAACGGCAGGCGCTCCACCGTCTCGTACCGCAGCTGGTCGCGCGGGCGCCCGCCGTGGTGATCGAGGTACTCGATCAGCCGGTCGGTGGCGTCGCCCAGCTCACCCAGGTGCAGCACATCCGCGTCGGGGTAGTACTCGGGGCAACCCGACACGGAGGGACCGCCGAGCACGACGGGCCGGCCGCGAGCGTGGGCGCGCGCGATCACGTCGTGGATGCGCGGCCGCTGCACGTGCATGCCGGAGACGAAGACGGCATCGGCCCAGCGGAAGTCGTCGTCGGTCGCCGGGCGCGAGTTCTCGTCGACGAAGCGGACCTCCCACGTCTCGGGCAGATACGCGGCCACCGCCAGCAGTCCCTGGGGCGGCATGAACGCTCGCACCCGCCCGCCGAAGAAGGGGTATGCGTGCTGGAAGGTGCCGAACGATCGGGCGTAGACCGGATACACGCAGAGGATCCGGCGCCGCGCGGCCGGGGAATAGGGCGTGCGCATGGGACTCGATTTCGAGGATACCATTACGACCCAGGAGGACCTCCATGGAGCTCGCATCCGTTCGTGCCGTCGTTACCGGTGGCGCCTCGGGCCTCGGCCGCGCCACCGCCGCGCGGCTGGCCGGCGCCCGCGCGCGCGTCGCCATCCTCGACCGTCCGGCGTCGCCGGGCGCGGAGGTCGCGAAGTCGCTCGGGGAGGCCGCCGTCTTCACCCCCGCCGACGTCACGAGCGCCGACGACGTGGCGGCGGCGCTGGACGCCGCCCGCGCGCGGCTCGGCGCCATCAACGTCCTCGTCAACTGTGCGGGCATCGGCACCGCCATGAAGACGCTGGGCAAGTCCGGCCCCGCCAAGCTCGAGGAGTTCACGCGTGTCATCAGCGTGAACCTCATCGGGACCTTCAACTGCATCCGCCTCGCGGCCGTGCACATGGCGCAGAACGCGCCGAGCGCCGACGGCGAGCGCGGCGTCGTGATCAACACGGCGTCGGTGGCGGCCTTCGACGGCCAGATCGGCCAGGCGGCCTACTCCGCCTCGAAGGGCGGCATCGTCGGGATGACACTGCCCGTCGCCCGCGACCTGGCCGAGCTGGGTGTGCGCGTGATGACGATCGCACCCGGCATCTTCGAGACGCCGCTGCTCGGCACGCTGCCCGAGCCGGTGCGCGCCTCGCTCGCCAAGCAGGTGCCGTTTCCGTCGCGGCTCGGCCAGCCCGACGAGTACGCCGCGCTGGCCTGTCACATCATCACCAACGTGATGCTGAACGGCGAGACGATCCGGCTCGACGGCGCCATCCGGATGGCACCGCGCTGACGGCGGCCCGCGGGCGATGAGGCGGGCACGACGCTCGACCACGGCGCACACCGGCTGGTCGGCGATCTCCGGCCGCATCCGCGTCGTGGACTACCGGCAGGAGCGTCGGCTGATCGTCCGCGGCGCCATCCTCTCGGCCTACCCGCTCGACGGTGACTGGTCGGCGATCGAGCGCGAGTACTGGTGGCAGGGCGTGGCCTCCGTGCGGTTTCCGCCCGAGCCGAGCGTGCTGCTGGTCGGCCTCGGCGGCGGCACGCAGGCCCACCTCGTCCACCGGCTCACGACCCCGCGCCTGGTCACGGCCATCGAGCGCGACCCGGTCATCCTCGACGTCGCGCGGCGCTGGTTCGGGCTCGCCGACCTCGGCCCGATGGAGTTCTACTGCGGCGACGCCGAGACGGTGGCCGCCGCGCTGCGGGACGCCGGCCGGCGTTTCGACTTCGTGATGGAGGACGCCGCCTACGCCGACCTGGAGCGCTCGCGTCCGGTAGTGGAGGCGCTGGTGCCGCTGGTGGCGGACGAAGGCACGCTCGTCGTCAACCGCCATCGCCGCGGTGACGCCGGCGCGCTCGTGCGCATCCTCCGCCGCCGCTTCGAGACCGTGCGCACGCAGCGTGTCCGCCGCGAGGGGGAAAACGTCCTCATCTACGCCTCGCGCCCCCGCACAGTCTGATCGAGGAGCGCTGCGGGTCCCCCGGCCCGCGCCGCACGGCGCGCCCGATCAAGTCTTGAGCTTTTTGTGGCGGAGACGGTGCGGCCGCTCGGCTTCGGCCCCGAGGCGCCTCTTGCGATCCGCCTCGTAGTCGGCGTAGTTGCCCTCGAACCACACCACCCGCCCCTCGTCCTCGAACGCGAGCACATGCGTGGCGATGCGGTCGAGGAACCAGCGGTCATGGCTGATGATGACGGCGGAGCCGGCGAAGTCGAGCAGGGCGTCCTCGAGGGCGCGCAGCGTGTCGACGTCCAGGTCGTTGGTCGGCTCGTCGAGCAGCAGCACGTTGCCCCCGGCGGTGAGCACCTTGGCGAGGTGCAGGCGGTTACGCTCGCCGCCCGACAGCTCGCCCACCCGCTTCTGCTGGTCGCTGCCCTTGAAGTTGAACGACGCGACGTAGGCGCGTGACTGCATCGTGCGGCCCGCGACGTTCATGAGATCCAGGCCGCCGGAGATCTCCTCCCACACCGTCTTCTTGCCCTCGAGCGCGTCGCGGCTCTGATCGACGTAGGCGAGCTTCACGGTCTCGCCGACGCGGAGCGTGCCCTTGTCCGGCGTCTCCTGGCCCACGATCATGCGGAACAGCGTCGTCTTGCCGGCGCCGTTCGGCCCGATCACACCGACGATGCCGCCGCGCGGAAGCTTGAAGCCGAGGTCGTCGATCAGGACGCGATCGCCGTAGCCCTTGCCGACGTGGTCCGCCTCGACGACGAGGTCGCCGAGCCGCGGGCCGGGCGGAATGCTGATCTCGAGCGTCTCCGCGCGCTTCTCGTTCGACTCCTGCAACAGCGCGTCGTAGGCGGCGAGGCGCGCCTTGCTCTTGGCCTGGCGCGCACGCGGCGACATCTGGACCCACTCGAGCTCGCGGGCCAGCGTACGCTGGCGCGCGGCGTCGGTCTTCTCCTCCTGCTTGAGCCGCTGCTCCTTCTGCTCGAGCCAGGAGGTGTAGTTGCCCTCCCACGGGATGCCGTGGCCGCGGTCGAGCTCGAGGATCCACTTCGCGACGTTGTCGAGGAAGTAGCGGTCGTGCGTGATGGCGACGACGGTGCCAGGGTACTCGTCGAGGAAGCGCTCGAGCCACGCCACCGACTCGGCGTCGAGGTGGTTCGTGGGCTCGTCGAGCAGCAGCATGTCCGGCCGCGATAGCAGCAGCCGGCAGAGGGCGACGCGGCGCCGCTCGCCGCCGGAGATCTTCGCCACGTCGGCGTCGCCCGGCGGCACGCGCAGGGCGTCCATCGCCATCTCCACCGTCCTCGAACCGCGTGAGGATCGCGCGCGTCTCGGCCACGCCCTCCTCGACGTTGCCACGCACGTCCTTCGTGGAATCGAGCTGCGGCTCCTGCGGCAGGTAACCGATGCGCAGGCCGTCGGCGGCAAACGCCTCCCCGAGGAAATCCTTGTCGACGCCGGCCATGATGCGGAGCAGTGACGACTTACCGGCGCCGTTGGCGCCGAGCACCCCGATCTTCGCCCCGTGGAAGAACGAGAGATAGATGCCGCGCAGGATCTCCCGCTTGGGCGGGACGACCTTGCGCAGATCCTTCATGACGAACGCGTATTCACCGGGCATTTGTATATGGGGGCCCCGAGATGGCCCCCAAACCCCCCATCGTTCGGGCCGCCCCGGCGGAGCCGTGGCGCCCCTCTATTTCAGGCCGCGTATTTCAGGCTGCGCCCAACACTCGCTTCAGGCGGCGCCGAGCAGGCGGCGGTGCTCGGGCATCATGCAGCGGTCTTGCACGACACGAATGCCTGCGCGCGCCAGCGTCTCCGCCGCGCCGTCGTGGCGGATGCCCAGCTGGAACCAGACGACCGAGGGCTTCCACGGCAACCGGACGATCTCGGCCGCGTGGCCCGGCAAGAATTGCGGGCGACGGAAGATCTCGACGACGTCCGCGGGCTCACGCAGGTCGGCGAGCGTGGCGGCGACCGCCTCGTCGAGGATGCGCTCGCCGGCCCGCGTCGGGTTCACGGGCAGCACGCGGTACCCGCGCGCCTTGAGATACGCGGGCACGTAGTGCGCGGGCTGTGCGGGCTCGCCCTTGGCACCGAGCACCGCGATCGTCCGTGTCTCGTGCAGGATCCGCGCGAGGCCGGCGTCGTCGTCCACGAGGTTCATGCGCCAGTCCATACGGGCGGTCAGCCTCTCACGAGCCGCCGAGGGCTGCAATGATTTCGCCGCCGAACGTGTCCGCCCGCCAGCGCCGCACGCCCTCCACCGCGGCCAGCTGTTCGATCGTCCGCGGCGCCGCCTCGGCGATCTGCGTGATGAGGCGGTTGGGCAGCAGCAGACCGGGCTCGAGGCCGAGACGCTCCGTCGCTCCCGCCCGCCACTTGCGCAGCGCCTCGACGCGCCGGCTCACCGCGCCGGGGATGCGCGGGCGCGGGCGATGCGGCAGCTGCGGCAGGTCCGCCTCGGAGAGCGCGAGCCCGCGCTCGACGGCGGCCACGAGCCCCTGCCCCCAGCGGCCGAGCACGCGCGGGGTGACGCCGGGCAGCGTCGCGAGTGCGGCCGTATCGCGCGGCGCCGCGCGCGCGATCGCCAGGAGAATCTCTTCCGACAGGATCTTGAAGGGCGGCCGGTCCGCCGCCCGCGCCAGCGATTCGCGCAGCGCCCACAGCTCGCGCAGGATGCCGAGCCCCTGCGGCGGCAGCTCCCGCGCGCCCTTCACGCCGACGTACGCGTCGGGGTCGACGACGCGCTCGGGAACGATGTGAGCGGCCAGCGCCGCGCACTCTTCCTCGACCCAGGCGAGCCGGCCGCTGGCCGAGAGCTCCGCCGTGAGGCGGGCCTTCAGCGCGAACAGGTGGCGCACGTCGGCGGCGGCGTAGTCGATCTGCGCGGGCGTCAGCGGGCGCGCCGACCAGTCGTCGCGCTGGCGCGAGGGCGGCAGCACGAGGCCGAGCCACGTCTCGATCAGCGTGTCGAGACCGAGCGACTTGCCGCCGAGGAAGCGCGCGGCGATGGAGGTGTCGAAGATCGAGCGGAACGCGAAGCCATAGCGGCGCTTGAGGTGGGCGAGGTCGTTGTCGCCCGCGTGGACGACGACCACGGGCGAATGGCCCGCGAAGACAGGCGCCAGTGGCGTGAGGTCGGGCAGCGCCAGCGGGTCGATCAGCCACACACCGTCGGGCGTCGCCAGCTGCACGAGGGCGAGGCGCTCGGGATAGTGGTGCAGGCTGTCGCCCTCGGTGTCGAGCGAGACCTCGGGCGCGCCGGCGAGCGCCCGGGCCGTCGCCGCCAGCGTGGCGGCGTCCGCGGTCCAGATGGGGGCGCTCAGCGCCGGCGGTCGAGGATCGAGCGCTCCATGCGCTCGAAACGGCGGCGCAGCGGCTCGAGGCTCTCGTCGTGAGTGATGACGTATAGCTCGTTCGCCCGGATCGCGGCCACCACCATGTCGGCCACGCTCTCCGGCGACAGAGAGCGGCCCATGAGCTCCACGGGCTCCACCCGCTCCGCGCGCTCGTTGCGGAGCGCGGCGGGCCGGTTGCGCTCGGAGTCGCGGATGCGCGTCTCCACGCCCAGCGGACAGAGCACCGACACGCCGATCCGGTACGGCTTGAGGTCCTTGACGAGCGTCTCGGAGAGCCCGACCACCGCGTACTTCGACGTGTTGTAAACGCCGAGACCCTTGCTGGCGATCAGACCGGCCATCGACGCGGTGTTGACGATGTGCGCCGGCTCCCCGCGCGCGATCATGCGCGGCACGAAGGCCTCGACGCCGTGGATGACGCCCCAGAGGTTGACGCCGAGGACCCACTGCCAGTCGCGATGCGTGGCCGTCTCCAGCGCGCCCCACGCGGCCACGCCCGCGTTGTTGCAGAGGACGTGCACCGCTCCGAACGCCTCGAAGGCGCGCGCGGCCAGCGCCTGCACCTGGGCGAACTCGGTGACGTCGGTGCGCGCGACCAGCGTCTTGACGCCGAGCGCCTGCGCCTCACCGGCCACCGCCGCCATCCCCGGCTCGTCGAGATCGGCCACGACGACGTTGGCGCCCTCGCGCGCGAACCGCAGAAGCAGCGCGCGCCCGATGCCGCTCGCGCCGCCCGTCACCACGGCGGTCTTGCCGCGTAAGTCCACAGCCACCCCCTCGGCCTCGGCCGGCTGGCTAGTCTTCCAGAATCGGCCGGAGCACCGTCTCCAGGGTGTCCGCATCGGCAGGCTTGCGCAGGAACGCGGCGAACCCGGCGGCCTCGGCCCTCCTCACCGTATCCGGGCTGGCATCGCCGGTCAATGCGACGATCGCCGGCGGCTGGCTGTTGGACATTGCCGTCACGTGCGCGGCGAAGTCGAAGCCGTGGATGCCGCCGAGGTGCAGGTCGAGGATGACCACGCGCGGGCGCGTGCGACGGATGAGCTCCAGTGCCGCCTCACCCGACTCCGCCATGAGCACGCGGGAGCCGGGGAAGAGAACGGTGAGGAGCTCGCCGAGGGCACGACGGGTATCCGAGTCGTCTTCGACGACGAGGATCGGACCCATGCCGCCGCTATGCCGCGCTAGCCAGCCGAGGCCAGCTCCACGCGGTTGAGCCATGCCGGGCGCCATCCGGTCCGTCGCATCGTGGCCATCACGCGCTGCGGGTGGCCCCAGTCGCTCCAGTCCACGCTCTTCGCGCGAACCGTGAGGAGGCCGTCAGCGCCGGGCACGAGCACGCGCTCGGAGAAGCCACTGGACTCCAGCGCCGCGTAGGCGCGCTCGGCGGCCTCCGCTTCCCGTGGGCTCCCGATCGCGAGCCGCACGGGGTCGAAGGCGGCGAGAAGGTCGGGGGCCACGCGGCGCGTGAGCCCGAGGAACGTATCCACCCTGCCGACCATGACGAAGCTGTTCCAGAGCGCGCCGCGCTCGAAGAGCCG
>QHSB01000390.1:0-17047 GCA_003220335.1 Candidatus Rokuibacteriota bacterium | reverse complement strand
CGGATGCGCAGCAGCGGATACAGGATCCCGGGAGCGGTGCCGGCGTTGCGCGGCTGGACGACCAGCCGATCTGGCGCAAGCTGCGTGGCGAGACCGGTGTAGTACGGCTCGTGCTCGCGGCTCACCACGACCACGTGCTGGTCTCCGCGTGTGAGGAGCTCCGCCCGGCGACGCGTGCGATCCAGCAGCGTCTCGCCGTCGAGGATGGCGCAGAATTGCTTGGGCCGCGGATCACCGGCGATCTGTCGGGTCAGCGGCTTCAGACGACGCCCGTCTCCACCGGCCAACAGCAACGCCCACGGGGACGTTGGAATCGTGCGCATGATTCCCCCTCCGTTCCGGGATCTGATGCTGCGTCCGGGGCTCCGGACGCCCGCGGAAAGAGCAACAGCCATGCCGAGACTTTCGATGGTCTGACCGCGCGTCTGACGCGCGCCTGCGCGCAGGATGTGCATCCCACACGGAAACCTTCTTCCCAGGTTTGCTGGTAAAAGCTACTCGGCTCAGCGGGGCAGCAGGGTCACTCGACCGGCGGCGGCGTCGAACGTGACCGTGAACGCGTCCAGGACGTCGCGACCGAGGAGACCGTCGAGCGAGTCGCTGGGCATCGCGTGCGCGATCACCGAGAGCGGTCCCACCCGGGCGCCGGCCACCTCGAGAAGCGGGACGGCGACGAGCGTGGCCGCGGCCGAGCCTGTCACGCCGCTGATGCGGACCGGCGTGCCGAGTGCGGGGTCGACGCCCGTGCGCGCCAGAGCCGCCGGTGCGATCACCGTGCGCTCGGCGCCGGTGTCGAGGAGCAGTCTCAGGAGCACGCCGTTGAGCCGCGCCTCCACGACGACGGGCGCGCCGCCCGTGAAGGGCACGACGAGCCCAGATGGAATCGGCGCGGCGGGCGGCGCCGGGCGCGCCGCAGGGGCGCCGATGTCGACGGCGCCCGCCCGGTACGCCTCGGGAATCGAGTCCAGGTCGCTCGTGTAGTGCGTCGCGCCGTCGGCCGCGATCCAGCGAAAGAGCGCGGCCGCCGCCGGGGTGGCCGTGGCCAGCACGAGCACGGCGACGAGCGCAGTGCGCCTCACCCCGCGCCTACGCGACGACCTTGCGCGCGCGGAGGTCCGCGATCTGCGCCGCGCTGTACCCGCCCTCGGCCAGGATCTCGTCGGTGTGCTCGCCGCGCATCGGCGCGTGGCGCCTCACGCCCGGCGTCATCGCCGAAAACGACAGCGGCATGCCGACCACCGGGATCTCGCCGAGCTTGGGATGCACGACGCGGCGGATGGTCGGCCGCGTCGCGGTCTGGGGATCGTTGAGCACCTGGTCCACGGTGTTCACGGGCGTGGCGGGAACGTCGGCCTTCTCGAGCAGCTTCAGCAGCGTCTCGCGGTCGTGCTCCGCGATCGCCTGGCCGACGCGCTGCTCGAGCTCGGCGCGATGCTTCACGCGCTCGACGTTGGTCGCGAAGCGCGGGTCGTCGGCCATGTCGCCGAGGCCGAGCGCCCCCGCCAACCGCCGCCAGAGCCGGTCGTTCGCGCCGGCGATGAACACCCATTGCTCGTCACGGCAGCGGAAGTTCCGGTACGGCGACAGCGACGGGTGGGCCGAGCCCAGGGCCTTGGGAATGGTGCCGGCGAGCAGGAAGCCCTCGGCCTGGAAGTTCAGCAGCCCCAGCGCCGTCTCCAGCAGCGAGCCGTCCACGCGCTGGCCGCGGCCCGTGCGATCGCGCAGCCGGAGCGCGCCGAGCACGCCGAACGCGCACAGGATACCGGTCGTGAGGTCGAGGAACGACACGCCGCAGCGCACCGGCGCGCCGTCGGGCTCGCCGGTGATCGACATGATGCCGCTGAACGCCTGCATGAGCGCCTCGTAGCCGGCGCCCTCCGCGCGCGGGCCCGTGCGGCCGAAGGCCGAGACGGAGCAGTAGACGAGCCGCGGGTTCTCCCGCGCCAGCGTCTCGTAGCCGAGGCCGAACTCCTCCATCGTCCCCGTGCGGAAGTTCTCGATCAGGACGTCGGCCGTCGCGGCGAGGCGCCGCACGAGGGTGACGCCGTCCGGCTCCTTGAGATTGACGGCGATGCCGCGCTTGTTGCGGTTGTTGACGAGGTAGCCGGCGGACTCGCCGTCCTTGTGCGGGGGCCACGTGCGCGATTCGTCACCGACGCCCGGGTCCTCGACCTTGATCACGTCGGCGCCGAGGTCTCCGAGCAGCGCGCCGCAGTAGGGGCCGGCCAGCACGCGCGAGAGGTCCACGACACGGACACCATCGAGGGACAGCGGCGGCGGGGCGGTCTCAGTGCTCATGTGCGCTACTATACTCAATATGACGCGCCTCGCCGACGTCCTCGCCCGGCGCATCCTGGTGCTCGACGGCGCGATGGGGACGATGATCCAGGCCGCCGGCCTCGGCGCCGACGACTTCGGCGGCGAGCGCTACGAGGGCTGCAACGAGCATCTGAACCTCACGCGGCCCGACGTGATCCGCGGCATCCACGCCGCCTACCTCGACGCCGGCGCCGACGTGGTCTCCACGAACACCTTCGGCTGTGCCCCCTATGTCCTCGCGGAGTACGGCCTCGCCGAGCGCGCCCACGAGCTCTGCCGCGCGGCGGCCGTCCTCGCCCGCGAGGCTGCCGGCGACCGGTTCGTCGTCGGGGCCATGGGCCCCTCCACGCGCTCGATCTCGGTCACGCGCAACGTGACGTTCGACGAGGTCGCGGCCGCCTACGAGATCCAGGCGGCCGCGCTGCTGGCCGGCGGCGTGGACGCGCTGCTGCTGGAGACGGCGCAGGACACCCTGAACCTCAAGGCCGCCGCGCTCGGTGTACGGCGCGCGCAGAGCGCGGCGCGCCGGCTCGACGTGCCGCTGATGGTCTCGGCGACCATCGAGCCCATGGGCACCATGCTCGCGGGGCAGGGCGTCGAGGCGCTCTACGTCTCGCTCCAGCACCTCGGGCTCTTCTCGATCGGGCTCAACTGCGCGACCGGGCCCGAGTTCATGACCGACCACCTCCGCTCGCTGGCCGCGATCGCCACGTGCTGGACGAGCGTGTATCCCAACGCGGGGCTGCCCGACGAGGGCGGCCAGTACGGCGAGACGCCGCAGAGCCTGGCCCTCAAGCTCGCGCGGTTCGTGGACGAGCGCTGGGTCAACTTCGTGGGCGGCTGCTGTGGCACCACGCCGGAGCACATCCGCGCCATCGCGCGGCTCGTGGCCGGCAAGCCGCCGCGCGTGCCCGCGCCCGTCGAGGCCCAGGCCGTGAGCGGCGTCGAGGTCCTCTATCCGGCCGACGACAACCGCCCGGTGTTCGTGGGCGAGCGTACCAACGTCATCGGCTCGCGGAAGTTCAAGGAGCTGATCGTCGCCGACCGCTTCGACGACGCCGCCGAGGTCGGCCGCGCCCAGGTCCGTGCCTCCGCCCAGGTGCTCGACGTGTGCCTGGCCAACCCGGACCGCGACGAGGCGGCCGACATGGACCGCTTCATGCGCGAGCTCACCCGGCGCGTGAAGGTGCCGCTGATGATCGACTCCACCGACGCCGCGGTCCTCGAGCTGGCGCTGCGCCACTGCCAGGGCAAGGCCATCGTCAACTCGATCAACCTCGAGGACGGCGAGGAGCGCTTCGAGCGGGTGGCGCCGCTGCTGCGCGCCTACGGCGCCGCCGTCGTCGTCGGCTGCATCGACGAGAACAAGCAGCAGGGCATGGCCGTCACGCGCGCGCGCAAGCTGGCCGTGGCCGAGCGCTCGTACGAGCTCCTCACGCGCACGTACGGGATCCCCGCGCGCGACCTGATCTTCGATCCCCTCGTCTTCCCCGTGGGCACCGGGGACGCCAACTACATCGGCTCCGCCGTCGAGACGATCGAGGGCCTGCGCGCGATCAAATCGCGGTTACCCGAGTGCAAGACGATTCTCGGCATCTCCAACGTCTCGTTCGGGCTGCCGCCGGCCGGGCGCGAGGTGCTCAACGGCGTCTTCCTCTACCACTGCACGAAGGCGGGGCTCGACTACGCGATCATCAACACCGAGCGTCTCGAGCGCTACCCATCGATCCCCGAGGAGGAGCGCCGGCTCGCCGAGGACCTGCTGGAAAACCGCGGCGCCGATCCCGTGGCCGCCTTCGCCGCCCACTTCCGCGACCGCGTCAAGACCACGGTCGCGCGCGAGACGCTCCCCCTGGACGAGCGGCTCGCGCGCTACATCGTGGAGGGCAGCCGTGACGGCCTGCTCGAGGACCTCGACGAAAAGCTCGGCGAGGCGGCGCCGCTCGAGATCATCAACGGGCCGCTCCTGCGCGGCATGGACGAGGTCGGCCGCCTCTTCAACGACAATCAGCTCATCGTGGCCGAGGTGCTCCAGTCGGCGGAGGCCATGAAAACGGCGGTGGCCCACCTCGAGCCCCACATGGAGAAGGCGGACTCGGCCACGCGCGGCGTGATCGTGCTGGCCACCGTGAAGGGCGACGTGCACGACATCGGCAAGAACCTGGTCGAGATCATCTTCGGCAACAACGGCTACCGCGTGATCAACCTCGGCATCAAGGTGCCGCCGGAGGACCTCATCGCGGCCTACCACACGCACAAGCCCGACGCCTTCGGGCTGTCGGGACTGCTCGTGAAGTCCGCGCAGCAGATGGTGGTGACCGCCCAGGATCTGAGGGCGGCCGGCATCGACATTCCGCTCTTCGTCGGCGGCGCCGCGCTCACGCGCAAGTTCACGGCCACGCGTATCGCCGCCGAGTACGGCGGGCTGACGCTCTACGCGAAGGACGCCATGGACGGCCTCGACCTCGCCAACCAGCTCTTCTCGGCGGTGACGCGCGAGGGTCTCGCCGAGCGCGTGCGGGCCGAGCAGGCGGCCCTGGTCGGCGGCGCCACGGCCGTGGACGCGCCGCGCCCGGCGGCGGCGCCCGCGCGCGCGAAGGCGGAGGTGCCGCCGGTATCGCCGCCCACGCCCCCGGACCTCGAGCCGCACGTGCTGCGTCACGTTCCGCTCGCGCAGGTCTATCCGTACCTGAACCTCCAGATGCTCTACGGCAAGCACCTCGGCCTGCGCGGGCTGGTCTCGCGACTGCTCGAGGACGGCGATCCGAAGGCCCGGGAGCTCCACGACGTGGTGGAAGCCCTGAAGGCGGAGGCGGCGCGCGACGATCTCATCCGCGCCGACGGCGTGTACCGCTGGTTCCGCGCGCGCGCCGACGGCGACCGTGTGCGGCTGGCGTCGCCGGACGGCGCCGAGGTCGCGCGCTTCACCTTCCCGCGCCAGCGGGACGGCGAGCGGCTCTGCCTCGCCGACTACGTGCGCGAGGACGTCGACGACTACGTCGCCCTCTTCGTCGTCACGTGTGGCCGCGGCGTGCGCGAGCGCGCTCAGGCGGACAAGGACGCCGGCGCCTATCTCCGGTCGCACGCGCTGCAGGCGCTCGCCATCGAGTCGGCGGAGGCGTTCGCGGAAATGCTGCACGCGCGGCTGCGCACGCTCTGGGGCTTCCCCGACCCATCGGAGGTGACCATCGCCGATCGCCTCAAGGGCCGCTATCGCGGGATCCGTGTGTCGTTCGGCTATCCCGCCTGCCCCGAGCTGGCCGATCAGGCGACGCTCTGGCGGCTGCTGCGTCCGGACGCGGAGATCGGCGTGAAGCTCACCGAGGGCTTCATGATGGATCCCGAGGCATCGGTCTCGGCGCTCGTCTTCCACCACCCGGCCGCGAAATACTTCAAGGCCGATTGAGGCCGCGCAGGAGCGGACGCAGGGCGCGGATCTCCGCCTCCAGCCGGTGCAGACGTCGGCCGACCTCGCGGCCGCGCGCCGCGGGCGTGGCCAGGTAGCCGCGCTCGACGAGGTCGATGAACCCCTCGGCGATCGTGTCGGCATCCCAGGCGCGCCCCCGCCCCGGGTGATACCAGCGATAGACCCAGTTCGACATCCCGAGCAGCGCCAGCACGAGCAGGCGCGGCTCGGCGACGCGGACCTCCCCCGCCCGCGCGGCGCGCTCGACGATCGCGCGCACCGTCCGGTCGTACCGCGCCTTGCGACGCACGATGTCCTTCTGCAGGCGCGCGGGCAGGCTGCCTTCCTCGCTGAAGAAGACGGTGAGGAAGGCACGCTCGGCGACCACGAGACGCACGTGGTGACGGATCACCTCGCGCAGCTGCTCGGCGGGCGGCAGGCCGCTCGCGCGGATCGCCGCCAGCCCCGCCTCCGCCAGCGTCATCGTGCGGTGAAAGATCGCGGCGAGCAGGTCTTCCTTCGAGCGGAAGTGGCCGTACACCGTCGCCTTCGACATCCCGAGGCGCCGCGCGAGGTCGTCGAGGGTGGTGGCGCGGTAGCCGCGGGCGCGGAACAGCTCCGCGGCCGTGGTGAGGATCTCGGTCCTCACGAGGGCGCGCCGGGAGGTCGCTGCCGCGCGCACGCGGCTCAGTGGTGACAGGTCACGCAGTCGAGCGGGGCGCGCGTGGCGCGCGTCGCGTTCTCGCGGCGGTGGCACTCGATGCACCAACCCATCGTGAGCGGACGCTGCGGCGGGTGCAGACCCACCAGGTGCGCGAGGTCGTTACGCAGGCTCGGGCCGGTCTCTCCGCCCACGACGGGCATCCGCTCGATCGGGCCGTGACAGGTCTGGCAGGCCACGTCGGCGCCGACGTGCGCCTTGTGCGGGAAGTAGGTGAACTCCGGCACCTTGAACACGCGGACCCACGGGATCGGCTCGCCGCGTCGCGCGTACTCGTGGATCTTGCCGATCTCGGGGTTGTCCGCGACGCCGATGATCTTGTGACAGCCGACGCAGCGCTCGACCGACGGCAGCCCCGCGTACTCGGAGCGGCGCGCATCGGCGTGACAGTACTGGCAGGGAATCTGGAACGAGCCGGCGTGGATCACGTGATTGAAGAAGATCGGCTGCCGGGGCGCGCGACCCGGGCGCGCGAGGTCCGGCGGCCCGCCGCGGTATTCCGGCCGGGCGAGCGTGCGCACGAAGCTGACGAGGCGGCGGATCTGATCGGCGCTGAGCGTGCGGTCGAACGGCGGCATCGTGGGCGCGAGCCCCTGCGCGGGCCCGCCGTGGGTGATCACGCTGACCAGGAACTCGTCGGGCAGGCCGTTCATGAGGCGCCCGTCGGCGAGATCGGAGGGCCGGGTGGCGAAGCTTGCCGCCGACGCGCCGTCGCCGCGGCCACCCTCACCGTGACAGGTGGCGCAGTGGGTCGCGAAGAGCGCGCGGCCGGCCTGGACGTCCCGTTCGTCGGTGGGCGCCGCGATCGCGCGAGGGGAGGCGACGTGCCACGCGGCGACAATCAGGGCGGCGAGCCCCAGCGCCGTGCCGCCGGCGGCCCAGCTCCAACCCCGCACGCCGCGTGTCCCCGGGAGCCGCTACTCGCGGCAGAGGCGTGCGCGGCGCTGCAGGAACGCGTGACGGACGGCGCTGTACATGTCGATCACGCTCTCTTCGAAGCCCTGGAAGAGGTCCAGGTTCAGCGACCGCTCGTTGACGATGTCCCCGAGCTTCATGCCCAGACGGTCCCAGAAGAAGGGCAGAACGTAGGAGAGCGGGTCGAACGCGGTGTCGACCGCCTTGCCGATCCCATCGCGCACCGTCAATGGCTCGAGCCCCGGCACGATCACGTATGGCCCGGTGCTGACGCCCCAGACGCAGAGCGTCTGCCCGAAGTCCTCGCGGCTCTTCAGGATGCCGAAGACGTCCTTGGCCGGATCGAAGAGGCCACCGACGCCGGCCGTGCTGTTGATCACGAAGCGTGAGAGCTCCCGGCCGGCGCCCACGACCTTGCCCTGGAGCAGGCTGTTCACCAGCCGCGGCACGAACGAGATATTGTCGAAGCCGTTCGAGATCATGATCTGGATCTCGTCGGGCACGATGAAGTTGTAGCCCTTCGCCACCGGCTTCAGGACGTACTTGTCGAGGTTCCGGTTGACGTCGAACATCTTCTCGTTGAAGCGCTCCCAGGGGTCGTACTCTTCGGGCTCCATGTCCGTGATCGAGTCGTCCCGCGCCTGGGCCATGCCTGCATCGCGCGCCGCCGCGTCGGCAACCAGCTCGGGCAGTTGCGGCGTCGCGTCGCTCGCCGTCTCGGCGCCGCGGGGCGCGGCGGCGAGCAGCGTGAGGTCAGCCTCCGGGGCCGTCGCCGTCGCTCCCGAGCCGATCTCTCCGTCGGGCGGCAGCGCCGCTTCGATCGTGCGCGGCGGCCCGACGTCGACCACAGAGTCGGCGTGGGTGGCGCGGGAAAGGGTGCCGCAGGCCGTCAAGGCGAGGGCGAGCGCGCCGGAGCAGCCGACGATGGTGGCGCGGACCAGCGGCGAGCGAGCCAAAGCCATTCCTCCCCGACGATTGACCTCGAAAACCTAGCGCCACAATATATCTGAAGTTTCGTCCACGGTGTGACCCAAATCCTGCCGACTCCCGAACCCGTCCGTCCGCATGCGCATTGTCACGATCGGCTGGAAAGCGTATGGTGGGAAGCGCTGTCAGCCAGGAAGGAGAAGCCCAAGACGTGAGCCGAGGCCGTGCACGTGAGTTCTGGTGTTCCGTGGTGTCGGAGGCCGTGATGATCCGTCTCAAACGGCCGGGGGGATTCGGCCGCGTCCAGGGGTACTTCGTGCAGTGCAACCAGACCGAGTGTCAGTACGTCGAGGAAAACAAGCCGCCCTGCCCGCTGCACGCGGGACTCTTCGCCGACGAGATCAAGGCCGCCGAGGAAGCGCGCGGCGCTCGCCGCGAGGAACTCGAAACCTGACGGAGCGGGGGCCGGAGCCCCCGCCGCCGCCCCGTTCCCTACTTCTTGGTCGCACCGTAGATCGCGCCCGCCGCGGCGCCCACGCCCGTTCCGATCAACGCACCCTTGCCGGCGCCGTAACCCGTGCCGGCGCCGACCGCGGCGCCCGCACCCGCGCCCAGGCCCGCGCCGGCGAGCGTGCTGCAGGCCGTCATCGTGGTGGCGAGCAGACCGAGGCCGGCAATTGCGGCTGTCATTCGCTTTGTCATTTTTGCGAACCTCCTGGGGTGACTCATGAATCGCGTCACCCCATGAGACGACTGCACGCGACAGGCCATTCCTTCCACATGGGGGCCCCGAGATGGCCCCCAAACCCCTCAGCGTTCGGAGCGCCCCGGGGAACCCGTAGCGCTCCTCTATTTCGCGTATTCGTAGTCGCGCGCTTTCGCGCGCGAACGAAGCCGGGACATCGGCGAGAGCCGCCAAATGGCCCCCCAAACCCCCCAGCGTTCGGAGCGCCCCGGGGAACCCGCGGCGCTCCGAAGGCGGGCGGGGGCGGGCTGGAGAATCGCTGGGGGCGAGCGCGCGCATCGGTGAAGGCGAGCAGCGAGGCGTGCAGGCAGACGCGGCGAACAGGATCGGTGGCCGCCCCGAACGCGCGATCGCCGACGATCGGATGTCCGAGGGCCGCGAGCTGGGCGCGGATCTGGCCGCGCCGTCCGGTGCGCAGGCGCAGCTCCAGCACGGTCGAGCGCGCGCGGCGCTCGCGTACGCGGTAGTCGGTGATCGCCTCGCGGCCGCCGCGTCCGGTCCGCACGCGCAGCGTCGTGGGATCCTCGACGATGCGATCGCGGAGCGTGCCGGCATCGTCGCGCACGCGGCCCTCCACGACCGCCACGTAGCCGCGCTCGACGGCGCGCGCGGCAAACTGCGCTTGCAGCGCGTGCTTCACCGCCGGCCACTTCGCGAACACCAGGAGCCCCGAGGTCTCGCGATCGAGACGGTGAACGATGAGCAGTCGGGGGGCCGTGCGAGCCGAAGGCGAGGGAGTCGGGCGGACGTAGTCGAAGAGCAGCCGATAGACCGTTCGCTCGCGCTCGCGCTCGGTACCGATGGTGAGGAGGCCCGCTGGCTTGTCCACGACGATGAGGTCGTCGTCCTCGTGCACCAGACGCAGCGCGGACGGAAAGCGCGGCGCCGGCGCGCCGAGCGTCACGCGCGCGCCGTCGGGGATCTCGGCGTCGCCGCGCCGCACGACGACGCCGTCCACCTGCACGCGTCCGGCGGCGAGCCAGCCGCGCGCGGCCGTGCGCGAGGCGTCGGGGAACAAGACCCGGAGGCGGTCGAGCAGGCGGTTCAGCGTGGCGGACGCGGGCCGAGCACGAGCGTGACCGGCGTCGCGAGGTACGTCGTGGCCGCGCGCTGCACGTCGGCGGCGGTGACGGCCTCCACCGCGCGGCGGTAGCGCTCCGGGTAGGCGGCGCCCACGCCCTCCACGTCGTAGAAGGCGAGATACCACGCGAGCCGCTCGCTCGTGCGACGGTCCATCGCGTAGCGACCGAGCAGGTAGCTCTTGGCGCGCGCCAGTTCCTCGGTCGGCACCGGCTCGCGCTTGACGCGCGCGATCTCGGCGAGCAGCGCCTGCTCCGCCTGCGCCGCCGTCTCGGGCGTGGTGCCGAGATAGAGCACGAGCACGCCCGGCTCCTTCATGGGCTCGTAGAAGGCCGTCGCCGTGTACGCCAGCGCGCGCTTGTCCCGCAGCTCGACGAAGAGCCGCCCCGCCATGCCGCCCCCCAGCACGCTCGACAGCACCTTCACCGCCGCGTAGTCGCGATGGTCGAGTGGTGGCGCCAGGCCGCCCACGAGGATCTGGGTCTGCTGCGCGGGCTGCTCGATGACGCTGCGGCGGGCGGCGGCGACCGGCGGCGCGATCGGCGCGTCCAGCGCCCTCGAGTCGCCGGACGGCATCCCCCCGAAGAGCCGCTGCGCCTCGGCGAGCACGTCGTCGACGGGCACCTGTCCGCTCACGGCCAGGACCATGCGCTCGGGACGGTAGAAGGCGCGATAGCGCGCGACCACGGCCGCGTGTTCGAAGTTCCGCAACGAAGCGGGCGTGCCGAGCGGCGGCAGGCCGTACGGATGCCGTCCGTAGAGCAGCGCATAGAACTCGTCGAAGGCGCGCGAGGGCGCGCTGTCGCGGCGGCGCTGCACGCGCGAGAGCAGGAAGTCACGCTCGCGGTCGACCTCCTCCGGCGCCAGCTTCGGCTCGAGCGCCAGCTCGGCGGTGAGACCGAGCAGCTCACGCCAAAAGCGCGAGAGCGCCGAGGCGCGGATCTCCGAGTAGTCGGCCTCGCCGGAGGCGCTGAGCTTGCCGCCGAGCCCGGCCACCGTCTCCGCCAGCTGCGAGCCGCTGCGCCGCGCCGTCCCCTTCACCATCACCGCGTGGACGAAGTTCGAGAGCCCCGCGGTCTCCGGCGTCTCCCAGCGCGTGCCCATCCGGACCAGCAGCGACACGGCCACCACGGGCGCGACGTCGCTCTGGCGCACGATCACCGTGAGGCCGTTGGCCAGCCGCGTCCGACGCGCGTCGTCGCGCGGCCGTGCGGGCGCCAGCGCCGGCGCCGCCAGCGCCACCACCAGCGCCGCCATCAGCACGCGCCGGCTCACCGGCTGACGTGGGGGGCCCCGATATGGCGCCCCACACCCCCCGACGCTCGGACGCGCCCCGGCGGAGCCGTGGCGCGCCTCGGGGTCGACACAAGATGTCTCACCGCGCGCCCTCCGGCAGGAAGCGGACGCGCACGTAGTTGCCGTCGCCGAGATAGGTTCGGGCCGCGTTGCGGATCTGCTCCGCGGTCACCTCGCGCAGGCGCTTGAGGTACTCCACCTCGTCGCGCAGCGTCCACGTCGTCTCGGCCTGACCGTAGTTCCTGGCCAATCCCTCGGCCGTCTCGATGTCGAAGGCGTAGGTCGACTCCGCCGTGATGATCGCGCGCTCGCGCTCGGCCGGGGTCACCCCCTGCTCACGCACGCGGCCGATCACCTCGCGCACGGCCGCCTCCGCCGCGTCGAGCTGCCGGGGGTCGAGCCGCGCGGTGACCGAGACGAGCCCGGACACCTGGCGCGGGATGTACGAGGCCTCGATGGTCTGCACGATGCCGCGCTGCTCGCGCAGCACCTGGTTGAGACGGCTCGAGGGACCGTCGCCGAGGATGTACGTGAGGAGGTCGACCGCATAGATGTCCGTGTTGCCGGTGGGCGCCGCGTGCCACGCGAGCGCGAGATACGCCTGCTGCTCGGAGCGCCGGACGTCCTCGCCGGCGCCCGTGGTGAGCGGCTTCGGCGGCGGCGCCGCCGGTCGCACGGGCGCCGGCCCCGTCAGCCGGCCGAACGTCTCGGCGGCCACCGCGCGCGCCTCGGCGGGCGTCACGGCGCCCACCACGACGAGCACCATGTTGCCCGGCACGTAGTGCTTCGTGTAGTACGCGTTCAGCGTGTCACGCGTGAGGCTGCGCACGAGCTCGCGCGTGCCGAGGATCGGCCGGCCATAGGGATGCGCCACGTACGCCGCCTCGGTCAGGCGCCGCGTGAGGAAGCGCTCGGGATCGTCCTCGGTCAGATTCATCTCTTCGAAGACGACTTTCTTCTCGCTTTCCAGCTCCGCGGGCACGAAGGCGGCGTTGACGGCGATGTCGGCCAGCAGCGCCGCCGCCGCGCGCAGACCCGACACCGGCACCACGACGTCGTAGTGGGTGAAGTCGTACGAGGTGAACGCGTTGCTGTTGCCGCCGAGCCCCTCGAGCTCCGCGTCGATCGACCCCGGCGGCCGCGTCGGCGTTCCCTTGAAGAGCATGTGCTCGAGGTAGTGCGAGAGCCCGAGCTCCGCCGGCGCCTCGTCGCGCCCGCCCACGCGCAGCCACAGCTGCACCGCCACCACGTCGCTCGCGCGGTGCTCCTGGCTGATCACGACCACGCCGTTGGGCAGCACCTCTCGCGTCGGGACGGCGAGGCCCGGCGCGCGCGAGGTCACGCTGGCGCAACCGGCGAGGAGAACGACGAGGAGGATGAGGAGGCGCGCGCCCGGCCGCGACGCCGGGCCGACAGTCGAGTCCATGCGCGAGGAGCCTAGCAGATCGGCGCGCCTCCTGCCGAATCGCCGGGCGGCGTCCCAGGCGCGGATGCCGAGCAGGACGGCGAGGATGGCCGCGTACACCCACGGCTCCGGCCGCACCTTCTTGGCGAGCCAGATGAAGTGCAGGCACCCGGCGCCGGCCGCCGCGTAGACGAGCCGGTGCAGCCGGCGCCAGCGCGCGGCGCCGAGCCGCTTGATCATGCCCGTGGTGGAGGTGGCGGCCAGCGGCAGCAGCAGCGTGAAGCCGAGCATGCCCACGGTGATGTACGGCCGCTTGGCGATGTCGCCGCCCATCTCGCGCCAGTCGAAGAAGTGGTCGAGCACGACCCACACCGAGAGGTGCAGGCAGACGTAGAAGAACGCGAAGAGCCCGAGGAGCCGGCGGAGGGTCATCTGCCAGCCCCAGCCGAACAGGATGCGCAGCGGCGTGAGGGCCAGGCTCAGCAGCAGCAGGCGCAGGGTCGTCTGGCCCAGCTCGTTGGTGATGTACGAGATG
This sequence comes from Candidatus Rokuibacteriota bacterium, assembly GCA_003220335.1. Taxonomy (GTDB): domain Bacteria; phylum Methylomirabilota; class Methylomirabilia; order Rokubacteriales; family CSP1-6; genus AR12. The sequence goes on along the minus strand of QHSB01000390.1, from coordinate 3,698 downwards.
GGATTGGCGGTGAGGTCGTCCGTCCACCAGCCGTAGGCGAGCTTCGCGGCGGGGACGAGGCAGGCCGCCCAGACGGAGACCTTGAGCACGACGCGCAGACGCCGGGACACGACCCTAGTAGAGCTTCTTCAGATCCATCCCCGTGTAGAGAGACGCGACCTGGTCCGCGTAGCCGTTGAACATGAGCGTCTTGCGGCGCCGGAACTCGCCGATGCGCCGCTCGGTGGCCTGGCTCCAGCGCGGGTGGTCGACGGTGGGGTTCACGTTGGAGTAGAAGCCGTACTCCTGCGGGGCGGCCTTGTTCCACGCTGTCTTGGGCTCGTCCTCGGTCAGCCGGACGCGCACGATCGACTTCGCGCTCTTGAAGCCGTACTTCCACGGGATGACCACGCGCACGGGCGCGCCGTTCTGGTTGGGCAGCACCTTGCCGTACATGCCGACCGTCAGGAGCGTGAGCGGATGCATCGCCTCGTCGAGCCGCAGCCCCTCCGTGTAGGGCCAGTCGAGCCCGCCGCCGAGGCCGAAGAGCCCGGGCTTCTGCGCGGGCAGCTGCTCGGAATCTTTAAGGCTGGTGAACTCGACGTACTTCGCCTTGCCGCTCGGCTCCGCGCGCTTGAGGAGCACGGAGAGCGGATAGCCGATCCACGGGATCACCATCGACCAGCCCTCGACGCAGCGGAGGGCGTAGACGCGCTCCTCGAGCGGCGCCGCCTTCAGCACCTCGTCGATGTCCAGGCGCTGCGGCTTGGCCACGAGACCGTCGACGACGACCGACCACGGCCGCGGCCGGAGCGTGTGGGCGTGGCGCGCGGGATCGCCCTTGTCGGTGCCGAACTCGTAGAAGTTGTTGTACGTGGTGGCGCTCTCGTACTTGGTCGGCGCCTCCTCCACGCGAAACTTCGGATTCGGCGTGGCCTTGAGCGCCGCCGGCTCCGCCGGCGTGGCCGCGACGCTCTCGCCGGCGGTGACGAGCAGCGCGGCGGCGCCGATCATGAACGCGCGACGGTCGAGATAGATCGGCTCCGGCGTGACGTCCGAGTGCTTCAGCCTCATCCCTTCTCTCCCAGGAGACGGCGGATCATCGCCTCCGTCTCCTCGTACTCGCCCTCGCCGACGTGGCGGTAGCGGACGATCCCGCGCTTGTCCACGAGCACCAGCGTCGGCCACCCGCGCACGGCGTAACGGTTCCAGACCGCGAAGTCGTTGTCCTGCACGACCGCGTACTTGATGCCGAGCTCGCGCACGGCATCGACGACCTTGTCGAACGGCTTCTCCCAGCCGAACTCGGGACAGTGCACGCCGATGATGGTCAGGCCCTGCGCCGCGTACTTGCCGTGCCAGTCCCGCAACTGCGGGATCACGTTTTTGCAGTTGTATCAGCCGAACGTCCAGAACTCGACGGCGACGACGCGGCCGCGGAGGCCCTCGATGCTCAACGGTGTGCTGTTGATCCACTTGCCGGCCGCGAGCTCAGGCGCCGGCCGGCCGGGCGCCGGCTGGGCGCCGGCCTCGCCGGCCACGGCGGCGACGACGAGGGCGGCGGCCGCGATCGCCCGGACGCCGCCGACGAGACGCGCGATGGTCATGCGCTCCTCCCCTCGGAACTACGTCGATTCTCGCACGGCGGATGGCGGCCGCCGCGCGGTAGAGTGGCGGCCGTGGCCGCCTGGTGCTCGATTGTCATTCCCGCGCGCAACGACGCCGCCGCGCTGGCGCGCACGCTCGAGACCCTGGAGCGCCTGGACGACCGGCCCCGCGCGGAGATCGTCGTGGCCGCCGCCGGCGATCCCGACGGTACGACACGCGCGGTGGGCAAAAGGGTTCGTCTGCTCTGGCCCGAGGGCGCCACGCGCGCGGCCCTCATGAACGCGGGCGCGGCCGCCGCGGGCGGCGACGTCCTCTTCTTCCTCCACGCCGATTCGACTCCGCCGCCCGACGCGCTGGCGCGGATCGCGGCCGCGCTCGCCGACCCGCGCGTCGTGGGCGGCGCCTTCGAGCACCGCTTCGCCGAGCCCGCGTGGAGCCTGCGCGCGATCAACCTCGTCAACCGCATTCGCTACCGCCTCACGCGCAACTGGTACGGCGACCAGGGGATCTTCGTCCGCGCCGAGGTCTTCCGCGCGCTCGGCGGGTATCGCGACCTGCGCCTCATGGAGGACCTCGACTTCTCCCAGCGGCTCAAGGCGCGCGGGCGCAGCGTGCTCGTGGACGCGCCGGTCGTGACGTCGGGGCGCCGTTTTCTCGCGCGCGGGCCGTGGCCCCCACACCCCCCAGCGCTCGTCGCGCCCCGGCAAAGCCGTGGCGCGCCTCGATCACCGGACGGTGGCTTAAATCACACTACCTCGTCGGTCCGCGAGGTGGCCTCGCCGAAGCGTCCCATCGAGTATCCGGGCAGCCCCGTGTAGACCTCGTGCAGGCGCAGGTCGATCTCGCGGTTGGCGAGCGCGAAGAGGCTGCGCCCCGCGCAGTCGCCCTCGACGAGGAACGGGCCCAGCCGCTCGACCTCGAGCACCCACATCGCCTGCGCGATGCCGAGCTCGGCGAGCCAGTGCACCTCGCGCACGCGGCGGATGCCCTGGCCGTAGGCGGCCCCCATGCCGTAGCCGACGGTGGTCAGGTAGACGGCGCCGTGCGGCACGAACCACTCGCGATACGCGAGCTCGGTCAGCCCGGCCTTGCCGACGATGACCTTCGCCCCCGAGCGCTCGAACCAGCGACTCATCGACTTGCCGAAGCGGAACGACGCCGTCGCCGTCACCGCCTCCACCGCGTAGCTGCCGTCGGGGCGGACGGCCGCCGCCGGCGAGCAGTGGAAGTTGACGTTGGTCGTCTCGCGCACGCCGGGCGGCATGGGCACGCCGCGGTCGACGACCTTGCGATAGACGCCCTCGCGCGCCGTATAGAGGACGCCCGAGAGGTAGACGACGTCGCCGAGCTCGAGGCCGGCGATCGCCGCGTCGCTCACCGGCGTCGTCAGGTGTACGTCGCGCATCCGCACGTCTTCGAGGCGTGTCGGCGCGGGCGTCACTCGAGTCCCTCGCGGCGGTAGTAGTCGGTGAACCATTGCGGGTCGCTGCGGAACTCGACGCGACCGTCGGCGTGGAGGCGCGCGGTGGCGCGCCGGGACGACAGGCAGAAGGCGTGGATGCCGACCGGCAGGCCGCCCGTGTGCGTGTGGGCGATCTCGACGTGGGTCGCGACGACCAGCGACGTCCCCGCGAAGCCCATGGCGCCGATGCCGACGTAGTTGCCGAGCGTGGTCAGCTCGGCCTCGAGCTGCGCGACCACGGGATCGGGATGACGACTGCCGACCGTGCGCAAGCACGCCGCCTCCTTGCCGAGCCGCACGCACGTGTCCTTGGCGCCGCCGAGGCCCACGCCCATGATGGCCGGCTGGCAGGCGAGCCCGCGCTTGCCGAACTGCACGAGGGTGTCGACGAAGAAGCGCTTGATGCCGCCCACGCCGTCGGCGGGGAACAGCATCCGGTAGTCGCTGCCGAAGAGGCCGCCCTTGTGCACGGTGGTGACGTCGATCCAGTCGGCGCCGGGCTCGAACGCGTACGTGACCTCGGGCGCGTGGGCGCCGACGTTGTTGTTGTGATCCGCGCGGGTGAGCGGGTGCACGCGGTTCGGGCGCAGCGGGATGGTGGCCGTGGCGTCGGCGGTGGCCCGGCGCAGCGCCCGCTCGAGGGCGACGA
>QHSB01000704.1 GCA_003220335.1 Candidatus Rokuibacteriota bacterium | reverse complement strand
TCGGCGACGCCATGGGCGGCCTTGGCGATCAGATTGGCGGTGGCGGGCGCCACCACGATGGCCGCCGCGCGCTCGGCCAGCGCCACGTGCTCGACGGCGTCCTCGCTCTGCGGATCGAAGAGGTCGGTGAGCACGGGCCGGCCCGACAGCGTGCGGAAGGTGAGAGGCCCGACGAAGGCGCGCGCGTGCTCGGTCAGACAGACGGTCACCGTCGCGCCCAGGCGCGCCAGCTCACGGAGCAGGAGCACCGCCTTGTAGGCGGCGATCGAGCCCGTGACGCCGAGAACCAGCTCGCGCCCGTCGAGCCTCACGACCCTCAGGCCTTTTGCGTCTCGTCCGCTTCCTTGATGCGGTACTCGACCTTGGCGGCCGCGATCTCCTCGAGCGCGGAGCTGGTCGGCTTCTTGTGCTTGCTGTCCACGCGCGGCGGCGCCCCGCGGTTCAGCTGCCGTGCCCTCTTGGCGGAGAGCACCACCAGGAGATAGCGGTTCGAAACCTTGTTCAGCGCGGACTCCAGCGAGGGGAAGGCCATCACTCGGACACCTCCAGGTCGGGGAGCGTGAGCGACAGACGCACGGTCCGGCAGCGCTCCGCCTGGATGACGGCGAGCAGCTGGTCCATCGCCTCTTTCACGTCCCGGTTGACGATCAAATAGTCGTACGTTCGCCACAGCGCGATCTCTTCGCGCGCGCGCGCGAGCCGGCGCGCGATGTCACCCTCCGCGTCGGCGCCGCGCTCGCGCAGGCGCTGCTCCAGCTCGGCCATCGAGGGAGCCACGATGAACACCAGCACAGCCTCCGGATACCGCGTGCGGAGCTGCGCCGCGCCCTGCGTGTCGATATCGAGCAGCACGTCCTTGCCGTCGGCCAGCGCCGCCTCCAGCGGCCGCGCCGGCGTGCCGTACATGTTGCCGTGCACGGTCGCCCACTCGGCCAGCTCGCCGCGCTCGAGCATGGTACGGAATTCCCGCTCGCTCACGAAGCGGAAGTCCACCCCGTTCACCTCGCCCGGGCGCGGCGCCCGCGTGGTGGCCGACACCGAGTACGCGAGATCGGGGATGCACAGCCGCGCCTCGCGACAGAGCGTCGTCTTGCCCGCGCCCGACGGCGCCGAGACGACGAAGAGCGTGCCGCGGCGGCCGAGGCGCGCACCGGCCCTGTTCCGCGCCGCGGCCCTATTCAAGGTTCTGCACCTGCTCGCGGATCTTCTCCAGGACGCCCTTGGCCGTCAGCGCGGCCTGGCTCATCTCGAGGTCGTCGGCCTTCGAGGCCACCGTGTTCACCTCACGGTTCAGCTCCTGGATCAGGAAGTCGAGCGGCCGCCCGACGGGCCCGCCCTTGTCGAGGAGCAGCGTGAGCTCCGCGAGGTGCGCGCGCAGCCGCGCCAGCTCCTCGGTCACGTCGCTCTTGTCCGCCCAGATCGCCGCCTCGGTCACGATGCGCGCCTCGTCGATGGCCGTCTCGGCCAGCAGCGCACGCAGTCGCTCGCGTAACCGGTCCTCGCGGCGCGCCGCCGCCGCCGGCCCCCGTGCGGCCACCACGTCCACCGTCGTCGTCAGCTCCGCGTGCAGCGTGCGGAGCGCCTCCACGAGCCGCTCGCCCTCGGCGGTGCGCCGCGCCACCAGCTCGTCGAGCGCGCCTCCGAGCGCCTCGGCCAGCAGCGGCCAGGGCGCCGCCGGCTCGACGGGCTCGGGCTCCTCGAGCCGCACCACGCCCGGCCGCTCGAGCACCCACGTGAGATTCGGCGCGCCCTCGAGCCCGAGCTCCATCGCGAGCGCGCGGGCGCGCGCGACGTATTCGCGCGCGAGTGCGCCGTCCACCTGCACGCGCTGCGCGGCGGCGCCGCCGAGCGGGGTGAGCTGCACGGTGACCTCGACGCGGCCGCGCTCCAAGCGGCTCTGCACGAGGCGGCGCGCGTCGAGCTCGAGGGCGGCGAGCGCGCGGGGCAGACGCAGTGCGACATCGAGGTGGCGATGGTTGACCGACCGCGCTTCCACGGTCACGGCGATCGATTCGCCGCTCGCCTCCGCCCGCCCGAACCCGGTCATGCTCCGGACCATGGAAGAGCCTCAGCATGGCCGAAATTCTCTGTAGTGTCAATATGTTGCGGTTGACAGGCGTCACGCCCACGACGTAGACTGGCCCGTCGCAACCCCCCGGATCGCCGCATCCGGCCGCAATTCAAGGAGGATCGCGTATGACCTGGACCCGCCGGCGCTTCTTGACAGCCACCGGCGTCGCGGCCCTGGCCGTCCGGCGAACGCCGGCGTGGGCGCTGGCCGTGAAGACGATCACGGTCTCGCACAGCGTCTCGACCTTCGTCTACGGCCAGCACCTCGTCGCCAAGGAGAAGAAGTTCTTCGAGGACGAGGGCGTCGCGGCGCCATCCTTCATCGTCCCCGGCGGGGGCGCCAAGGTCGCGCAGGTGCTCGCGGCGGGGCAGGCGATGTTCGCGCTCGGTGACTCGAATCATCCGCTGAAGATCACCGAGAAGGGCAAGGACGCCCTGATGCTCTTCGCCACCGACACGCGTTGCTCCTACGCGAACGTGGTCGTGCGCAAGGAGCTCTTCGACAAGGGGGTGAAGTCCGTCGAGACGCTCGGCGATCCCAAGCTCGTCGGCCGCAAGGCGGTGGTGGCGGCGA
>QHSB01000703.1 GCA_003220335.1 Candidatus Rokuibacteriota bacterium | reverse complement strand
CTGGCGCGGGCAGGCTGTGCCGAAGGCGCTCGCGTGATCATCGAGAAGCCGTTCGGGACGGATCTCGCCTCGGCGCGGGCGCTGAACCGGACGCTGCTCGGGACCTTCGACGAGACGAGGATCTTCCGCATCGACCATTACCTCGGCAAGCGGCCCGTGCACAACATGCTCTTCTTCCGCTTCGCGAACGCGTTTCTCGAGCCCATCTGGAACCGGAACCATGTCGCGAGCGTGCAGATCACCATGGCGGAGAACTTTGGCGTGCAGGGCCGGGGCGCCTTCTACGATCAGACCGGCGCCATCCGCGACGTCATCCAGAATCATCTGTTCCAGGTTCTCAGCAACCTGGCCATGGAGCCCCCGATCAGAACCGACAGCGAGTCCATCCGGGATGAAAAGGTCAAAGTCCTGATGGCCATCCCGCCTCTCCGTGAGAAGGACGTGATTCGCGGCCAGTTTCGCGGATATCGGACGGAACAGGGCGTGGCGCCGGACTCCCAGGTCGAGACGTTTGCGGCGCTGCGGTTGAACATCGATTCCTGGCGCTGGCAGGGCGTTCCGTTCTACATCCGAGCGGGAAAGTCGCTGGCCGTGACGTGCACGGAGATCGTCGTCCGGCTTCGTCAGCCCCCCACCATGTATCACGCCTTCGACCTCGAGCCGAACTATTGCCGGCTTCGCATCAGCCCCGATATCACCTTCGCCGTCGGCGCGAACGTCATTGCTCCCGGGCAGGAGACGGTCAGCGCCGTCGCCGAGATGCTGGGCACCCAGCAACCACGCGCCGACGAGATGGATGCGTACGAACGCGTCCTTGGAGATGCCATGGCGGGTGACGCCACGCTGTTCGCACGCGAGGACCACGTCGAAGAGGCCTGGCGAATCGTCGATCCGGTGCTGAACGCGAAGGCGCCCGTCCACGAATACGAGCCCGGCACGTGGGGGCCCAAGGAAGTCGAGGAGAGCCTGTCTCCCTCCGGCGGATGGCAGAACCCATGACCGACACGAAGCTCGATCGGCTCTGCGTCGATACCATCCGCACGCTCTCGATCGATGCCGTCCAGCAGGCGAAGTCCGGCCATCCCGGCACGCCGATGGCGCTCGCCCCGCTGGTCTACACGCTCTGGAACCACGTGATGCGCTTCGACCCTCACGATCCGATCTGGCCCAATCGCGATCGGTTCGTGCTCTCGAATGGCCACGCCTCGATGCTGCTCTGGTCCGTGCTCCATCTCACCGGGACCCGAGCGGTGAACGCGGACTACGAGCGGCTGGGACAGCCCTCGGTCACCCTCGACGACATCCGACACTTCCGACAGCTCGACAGCAAGGCGCCGGGGCACCCCGAGTATCACTGGGTGTCGGGCGTCGAGACCACCAGCGGCCCGCTCGGGCAGGGCGTCGCCACCAGCGTGGGCATGGCCATCGGCCAGAAGTGGCTCGCCGCTCGATACAACCGCCCGGGCTTCGACATCTTCGATTACCGCGTCTATGTCGTGTGTGGAGACGGCTGCCTGATGGAGGGAGTCGCGTCGGAAGCGGCGTCACTGGCCGGCCACCTGGGTCTCGACAACCTGTGCTGGATCTACGACAACAATCGCATCACCATCGAAGGCAGCACACGCCTGGCGTTCACGGAGGACGTGGCCGGGCGGTTCGTGAGTTACGGATGGAACGTGCAGCGCGTGGACGACGCCAACGACGTGGATCGTATCGCGCGCGCCCTCGAGGTCTTCCAGGGCACGAAAGGCCGCCCCACGCTCGTCATCCTCGACAGCCACATCGGCTATGGCTCGCCGCACAAGCACGACACGGCCGAAGCCCATGGCGAGCCGCTGGGGGAGGACGAGGTCCGTTTCACCAAACGTTTTTACGGATGGCCGGAGAACGCCAAGTTCCTCGTCCCCGACGGCGTGTACGAGCATTTCACGGCCGGGGTGGGCGCGCGTGGCGCCGCCGCGCGGGGTCGGTGGATGGATCTGTTCGAGGCCTATCGCGCGCAATACGGAGCGCTCGCCCACGAGATCGATCTGATGCAGCGGCGCGAGCTGCCCGTCGATTGGGACAAGAACCTTCCCGTCTTCCCGGCCGATCCGAAGGGCGTGGCCGGGCGGGACGCGTCGGGCAAGGTGCTCAACGTGCTCGCTCAGAACGTCCCCTGGTTCCTCGGCGGGTCGGCGGATCTCGCACCGTCGAACAGGACCACCCTGACCTACGAGGGGGCCGGGGACTTCCAGGCCGGGAGTCCCGCCGGAAAGAACCTGCACTTCGGCATCCGCGAGCACGCGATGGCCGCCACCGTGAACGGGCTCGCGCTGTCGAAGCTCCGGGCGTTCGGGGCGACGTTCTTCATCTTCAGCGACTACGCGCGCCCCGCCATCCGGCTGTCGGCGGTGATGGAGCTCCCCACGATCTTCGTCTTCACGCACGACGCCATGGGCGACGGCGAGGATGGGCCAACGCATCAGCCCGTGGAGCACCTCGCCTCGCTGCGCGCCATCCCCGGGCTGATCACCCTGCGGCCGGCCGACGCCAACGAGGTCGTCGAGGCGTACCGCTATGTCATGC
>QHSB01000702.1 GCA_003220335.1 Candidatus Rokuibacteriota bacterium | reverse complement strand
GCTTCCTGCTGAGGAGGCTCGAGAAGACGTTGTCCGCATCGGGCGTGGTTTTCCTGGAGGCCTACGTCTCACAAGGTCACCGCGCCGCAGCGATGATGGCGGCTCACGGTTACCGTGACCGGCCGTATGTCGTGGCCGGGATCATTCGTCCGACGAGCAACGCTTCGCCGGAAGGCGTCGAGCTTGCGTCGATCGCCGATTCCTGGCAGACCACGCTTGCGGACGACGCCAGTCTCTAGGTTCCTCCCGGGTCGCGCCGACTCCTGACGCCGAACTTCCGGATGACGGCCGACGTGAGCCACGGCGCGTGGCGATGCAGGAACACGACCGCCTTGCCGTGCCCGGTGACGACGACCTCGCGGCGGCGGCGCGCGATCGCGCGGACGATCTGCCGCGCCGCGCGCGCCGTCGACATGATCAGGAATCCCGGGATGGGCTCCGGCGTCTGGTCGCGCAGGATGCCCTCGTTGTCGACGCGGCGGATCTCGGAGGCGACGAACCCCGGGCTCGCCAGCGTCACCGACACGCCGGAGCTCGCCAGCTCGTGGCCGAGCGCCTCGGCCAGCGCGCGCACAGCGAACTTGCTCATCGCGTAGGGCGACGATCCGGGTGTGGCCAGGTGGCCGCTGACGCTGCCGATGATGGCGACCCGGCCGCGCGCGCGCCGCACGTCGGCCAGCGTCGCCTTGAGCGTGCGCAGGACGCCGAAGACGTTGGTCTCGAACTGGCGGCGATAGTCGTCGAGGGTCAGCAGCGCGAACGGTCCCACCACGCCGAAGCCGGCGTTGGCCACGACGACGTCGAGCCGGCCGAAGCTCTGGCGGGCGGCGGCGGCCGCCCGCTCCGGGTCGCCGTCGATGGTGACGTCGCAGCGCACGGCGATCGCGCGCGCGCCGCCGGCAGTCAGCTCGGCCACCAGCCGGTCGAGCCGATCGGTGCGGCGCGCGGCCAGCACGAGCGCTCCGCCGCGCCGCGCGAATTCCCGCGCCAGCGCCTCGCCGATGCCGGACGAGGCGCCGGTGATCAGCACCGCCTGCCCGCTGAAGTTGCCCACGCCGCTGCGAATACCGTTGCGGCGCGTCAGGGCGTCGCCAGTGTGATCGCTTCCTCGGCGTACGCGGACGCCGTCTTCGCCTTGCGGATGGCGTCGCCGTGGTCCTTCTTGGTCTTCGCGTTCTCGTGGTGCGTCTTCGCCTCGGCGACGAGCTTCTTGGCCTCGGCGATGAGCGGCGTGCTGTCCGCGTTCACCTTGGTCCCCTCGGCCTTCTTGATGAGGTCCTCGGCCTGCTTGATGACGACCGGACAGTTGAACGCCCACGCCGGCGCCGCGACCGCCAGCACCAGCATCGCAATCGAGATCTGCGCTTTCATCGCTCCCTCGAAAAAATGGTCGGGGTGAGAGGATTTGAACCTCCGGCCCCCTGCTCCCAAAGCAGGTGCGCTACCGGGCTGCGCCACACCCCGCCCGCGCGCGGCAACGTATCGGCTCAGGAGTATATCATCCGCTCAGCAGCGCCCGGGCCGCGCGCGCGGCCAGCGCGCGATGGCTCACGTCCTCTCTCTCGCGATCCGTGAGTTCGCCGAACGTGCGTCCGAGCGGCGGATAGAAGAAGACGGGATCATAGCCGAAGCCGCCGGCGCCGCGCGGCGCCGGCGCGATCTCACCCT
>QHSB01000701.1 GCA_003220335.1 Candidatus Rokuibacteriota bacterium | reverse complement strand
GGGTGTGGGGGGCCATTTCGGGGCCCCCCACATGAATAGACTTGTCCTCGCGACGCTCAATCCGGGCAAGGTGCGGGAGCTGGCGCGCCTGCTCGGCGACCTGCCGATCGAGCTCGTGAGCCTGGCCGACATCCCTGGCGCGACGCTGCCCGAGGAGACGGGCGCCACCTACGCCGAGAACGCGCTCGGCAAAGCGCGCGCGGCGCGGCGGCTGGCGGGGTGCGCCGCGC
>QHSB01000700.1 GCA_003220335.1 Candidatus Rokuibacteriota bacterium | reverse complement strand
CATCGCCCACCAGGCGTCGTCGCGGGGAATCGCGCCGACGGGAACGGCGCGACACGCCGCACGGATCGCCTCGCTCACCCAGCGCGCGTGCGTGTCGCCGCCGACACGGTTGACGATCACCGCGGCGACGTTCAGCGCGGGATCGAAGCGCTCGAAGCCGAGCACGGTGGCCGCGGCGCTGCGCGACTGGGCGGCCGCGTCCACGACGAGGACGACCGGCGCCCCCAGCCACCTGGCGACCTGCGCCGTCGAGCCGGCGTCGCTGCTGCCGTCGATGCCGTCGAAGCAGCCCATCACCCCCTCGACGATCGCGACGTCGGCGTCCGCGGCGCGCCGCGCGACGGTGGCCAGCACGGCCTCGCGGCCGCACATCCAGCCGTCGAGGTTGTAGGACGCGCGCCCCGACGCGACCTCGTGCAACCCGGGATCGATGAAGTCGGGACCGACCTTGAACGCCTGCACGCGGAGGCCGCGCCGGCGCAGCGCGCTCAGCAGTCCGAGCGTGACCGACGTCTTGCCGACGCCGCTCGCCGTGCCCGCGACCACGAGAACGCGCGTCACGCCGGACCGTCCACGCCGGCGGACTTGAAGGTCGCCATTTCCGCGTAGACGCGCGTGGCGGCGCGCGCGAGGTGGACGAAGAGGGCGGCGCCGGTGCCCTCGCCCAGCCGGAGGCCGAGGTCGAGATATGGCGCCAGGCCGAGACGCGCGAGGGCGCGGGCATGGCCCGGCTCGGCCGAGCGATGCGCGGCGAACAGGGCGTGGATGCACGCGGGCGCGATCGTCGCGGCCACCAACGCGGCCGCGCCCGCGATGAAGCCATCCAGCGCCACCGGCACGCGGCGCGCCGCGCCGCCGAGGATGACGCCGACGAGGCCGCCGATCTCGAAGCCACCGACCTTCGCCAGCACGTCCAGACCGTCGTCGCGGTCGGGTCGGTTGACGGCGAGCGCGCGCCGCACCGCGTCCACCTTGCGCCGCCAGCCCTCATCGTCCACGCCGGTGCCGCGGCCCGTGACGTCCTCGGCGGCGGCGCCCGTGACGGCGGCGGTGATCGCGCTCGCCGCCGTCGTGTTGCCGATGCCCATGTCGCCCGTCGCGACGAGGTCGGCGCCGGCGTCGATCGCGCCCATGACCAGCCGCGCGCCGGCCTCGATCGCCGCCTCGGCCCGCTCGCGCGTCATGGCGGGGCCGCGCGCGATGTTCGCGGTGCCCGCGCCGAGCGAGCAACGGACCAGCGCCGCGGAGTCGCCGATCGGATTCGCGACGCCGAAGTCGGCGACGACGACGCGCGCGCCGCAATCCCGCGCGAGCACGTTCACTGCCGCGCCGCCGCGCAGGAAGTTCTCGACCATCTGCGCCGTCACCGACGGCGGATAGGCGCTCACGCCCTCCGCGACCACGCCGTGATCGGCCGCGAACGTGAAGATCACGGGCTGCGCGACGCGCGGCGGCGCGCCGGTCAGCGCGACGAGGCGCGCGGCCAGCTCTTCGAGACGGCCGAGGCTGCCCGGCGGCTTGGTCAGCGTGTCGAGGTGGCGCTCGGCAGCGCGCGCGGCGCCGGGCGGCGGCGCGGCGATCGCGTCACGGAGCGCGGCGACGCTGATCACGCGCGCACGTCCTTCACGATGAGCGACAGTCCGGCCACCATCAGCACGACGCGGTCGGCGGCGGCGGCGAGGCGCTGGTTGACGAAGCCGAGCAGGTCGCGGAAGCGGCGGCCGTCCTCGGTGGCGGGATGGACGCCGAGCCCCACCTCGTTGGAGACGAGCGTCAACTCCGCGGGGTGGAGCGCGAGCAGCGTGGCCAGCTCGTCGGCCTGCTTGAGGATGTGGTCGTCCGGATCGCCGCGCAGGAGGAGATTGGCGACCCACACGGTGAGGCAGTCCACGATGACGGCGTCGGCGCCGGCGCAGGCGTCCCGCAGCCGCGGCACGAGATCGTACGGCTCCTCGAGCGTGCGCCAGTGCCCCGGCCGCTCGGCCCGATGCTGCTCGATGCGCTGCGCCATGTCGCCGTCGCCGGCCTGGGCCGTCGCCACGAAGGTCACGCGCGCCCGCGGAGATTGGCAGTCGACGGCAAAGCGGCTCTTGCCGCTACGCGCGCCGCCGAGAACGAGAGTCGTCGAAGCCACGCCCGGGTCCTCCCGCGAAGACCGAGTCGAAAAGTGCGCGCGCGAGCAGGTCTCCTGGCTCTCGGATCGTCCTACTCCCCGCGCCTTCCCGGCCTCGTGGCCAGTGGCTCTCGCGGGTTTCGTCCCCGATTACAGTGACGGGGTCGCGGCGGATTCGCACCGCCTTCCCTGGGGCCCTCGTGGGCGCCCGGGCGCGAACAACGCCGGAACGGTACCAGAGTCGGCACGGTGTCGCAAGGGATGGGCATCCTTCATGGCATGGCGACAAGAGCCAAACGGGGTTCGGGGAAGACGGTCACCGCAAAGCGCT
>QHSB01000389.1 GCA_003220335.1 Candidatus Rokuibacteriota bacterium | reverse complement strand
GGCCGGCGACCTCGCCGTCCGCAAGGCTTTCGAGCATCACTACGCGCGCCGCGGGCGAACGCTCAGCGAAGAGGCCATCCGACGACGCTCGCGCGCCTGGGGCGACCACCAGAACCTCGCCATCCACTACCTGCTGGCCGGCATGCGCGTGTCCGTGGCCGCGCGCGGAGGCGAGGCATGAAGGGGCGTCTGCCGATCCTCGGCCAGCCCAGTCCGGACGTCCCGCGCGACGTGCACCTCGTGGGCCGGTACGCGCTGGGGGTCACGTGGGCCGACGACCACGGGTCCATCTATCCGTTCGAGAACCTGCGGCGCGCCTGCGCGTGCGGCGCCTGCGTCGCGCTCGAGGCCGTCGCGCCGGCCATGACGTGGCCCCAGGACATCCGCCGCACCGACGCGGGCCTGGCGGTGACGTGGTCCGACGCGCACGCCAGCGTCTACGCGTACCCGGATCTGCGCGCGCTCTGCCGCTGCGCCGCCTGCACGGGCGGCCATTAAGCGAGTGGCAGTGCGAGCCGAAGCGGTTCAACCGATGAGGCGAGCCTGTGATCCCAGTCTCTAGCGACGCGCGCAAGCGCCGGGTCCTCTACGGCGTCATGCTCTCGGTGTTCCTGGCGGCGATGGAATCCACCGTCGTCGCCACCGCGATGCCCCGCGTCGTCGAGAGCCTGGGTGGCGTCCACATCTACTCCTGGGTGTTCTCGGGATTCCTGCTCACCTCCACGGTGACGATGCCGCTCTGGGGCCGTCTCTCGGATCTCTTCGGCCGACGTCCCGTCTACCTCGGCGGGCTCGGACTGTTCCTGCTCGGCTCGGCGCTGTCGGGCGCCTCGCAGGACATGCGACAGCTCATCGGCTTCCGGATGCTGCAGGGGCTCGGGGCCGGCTCGCTCATGACCCTCGGCATGACCACCATCGGCGAGCTGTTCGGGCTCGAGCAACGCGCGCGTATGCAGGGCTACGTGTCTGCCATGTGGGGCGTCGCCTCGCTGCTGGGCCCGCTGCTGGGCGGCCTGCTGACCGATCTCGGCTCGTGGCGCTGGGTCTTTTACGTCAACCTGCCGTTCGGCGCGGTCGCCATCGCGCTGCTGGCCGGCACGCTACCCGACGTGGCCGTGCGTCGGCGGCACGCCTTCGACTGGACCGGCGTCGTCCTCTTCACGGTGGGGATCGCCGCGCTGCTCCTGGGAATCCTCGAAGCCGGCCGCGTGGGAGTGTGGACCGGCGCCGACGTCCTCGTTCCGCTCGCGATCGCCGTCGTCGCGCTCGCGGCCTTCGTGCCGGTCGAGCGGCGCGCGCGGGAGCCGATCATCCCGTTCCGGCTCTTCCGCCACCGCATGGTGCTCGCGGCCGGCGTGAACGGGTTCCTGTCCGGCATGGCGATGTTCGGCGCGATCTCGTTCGTGCCGCTGTTCCTGCAGCACGTGAGCGGGATGTCGGCGACGGCGGCCGGCTTCGTGCTCATGCCGTTCGTGCTGGGCTGGGTGGCCATGTCGATCGTGAGCGCGCGGCTGGTGCTGCGCATCGGCTACCGCGCGCCGGTGGTCGCCGGCATGGCGTGTCTGGCCGCCGCGTTCCTGCTGCTGATGCGCTGGGCGCCCGGCCTCACCCAGGCCGTGGCCATGCGGGACGCCCTGCTCGGCGGCATCGGCATGGGGCTGACCTTCGTGCCGATGCTCCTGTCGGTGCAAAGCGCGGTGGCGCGGAGCGACCTGGGGGCGGCCACGTCCCTGACGCAGTTCTTGCGCACGATCGGGGGAGCCGTGGGACTCTCGGTGATGGGGGCGGTGATGGTGCGCCGGCTCGCGAGCGGGCTGCCGATGGCCGAGGCGCTGCACGGGGTGTTCGTGGTGGGCTTCGGCGTGAGCGCGCTTGCCCTCGCCTCCGCGTTCCTCGTGCCGGCGGGACGCGCGAAGGAGCTGGCGCGCCCGGACATGCGCGAGGAGCCGACGCGGGCCGGAGGATAGGAGAGCGACATGCCTGGCGACGTTCCGTTACTCGATCGGCTCGCCCAGCTGACGCCGGTGCCCGCGGCCGAGGCGGCATCGCTCGTCGAGCGCCTCGACGAGCCGAACGCCGATCCCGTCATCGGCCCGCTCTTCGGCACCGACGAGGAGGGCGACACGGTGGTCAACCCCCTCGTGCCCGCCGTCCTGCAGGCCCTCGCGCAGAAGGAAGGGCTGACGTGCTACGCGGCGCTGCTGGAGGGGTTGACCGGCATCTGGAACGCCGCCGTGCGCGCGGCGGTCGTGGACCGGCTGCGCGCGGCCGGACTGCCCCAGGACGATCTGCTGCTGCGCCTGCAGAAGCTCTCGCCCACGCTCGGCTTCGCGTCCGAGAACCGCGAGTGGGCGCGCGAGTGGCTGGCCGACCCGTTCACGCAGGATGCGCTGCTCGTCCAGCAGTGCGTCGTGCGGCTGCTCTTCGCGCTGCGGGCGATGGCCGACGCGCGCGGTGCTGAGCTGACGAAGGCATGAGCATGATCGAGGAGCGCCCCGGGTTTCCCGGGGCGCTTCCGAGCGTTGGGGGGTGTGGGGGCCATCTCGGGGCCCCCACCCAGGCTGACGAAGGCGCCATAACCGGAGGACTCTCATGCATGTCCACGAGCGCAACACGGAGAAGAAGCGGCTCAACGGCCTGATGCTGAAGTCGCCGATGAAGGTCTATCGCGCGTTCGGCGAGATCGGCAAGGAGGTGTTCGCCGACGGCGCGCTGTCCAAGAAGCACAAGGAGCTCACGGCGCTCGCGGTGGCCGTCTCGCAGAACTGTTTCGACTGAGTCGACCATCGCGTCGAGGAGGTCCTCGACCAGGGCGCGACGGACGCGGAGATCGCGGAGACGCTGGACATCGGCGTGCTCATGGGTGGCACGCTGGCCGTCAAGTCGGTCCGCCACGCATTCTCGGTGCTGGAGCAATTGAAAACAGGGAGGACGTAGCCATGGCCACGAATCTCGACAAGTACCGCGACATCTTCGACAAGAAGGCCTTCTGCCACCTCGCCACCGTCGGCCGCGACGGCAAGCCCCAGGTGACGCCGGTGTGGTGCGACTTCGACGGCACGCACGTTCGCATCAACACGGCCCGCGGCCGCGTGAAGGACAAGAACCTCAAGGCGAACCCGGTGGTCGCGCTCTCCGTGCAGGACCCGGACAACCCGTATCGCTACGTGCAGGTGCGCGGGCGCGTCATGGAGATGACCGAGAAGGGCGCCGATGAGCACATCGACGCGCTGGCCAAGAAATACATGGGCAAGGACAAGTATCCGAACCGCCGGCCCGGCGAGGTGCGCGTGATCGCCAAGATCAAGCCCGACTCCGTCCAGGGCATGGGATAGGTCGTGCGAGCCGCAGGACGGAGTACCGGCCCTGCCGGCCCGTCCGAGGCGAGCCTATGATGAAGTCCGCGTGATCGCCGTCGAGTCGATCGCCAAGTCGTTCGGCGGGCAGGTCCTCTTTCGCGACCTGTCGTGGCGCATCGCGGATCGGGAGAGGATCGGGCTCGTCGGCCCCAACGGCGCCGGCAAGACGACACTCTGCCGCATCCTCGCCGGTCTCGACGATCCCGACGTGGGGCGCGTGAGCCGCCCGCGCGCCACCACCGTCGGCTACCTTGCGCAGGAGGCCGCCGCCAGCGGCGAGGGCTCGGTGCTGGCGGAAGCGCTCGCCGGCTTCGCGGACGTCTGGGCGCTCGAGCGTGACATGGAAGACGTGGCGGCGGCGCTGGCCACGGCGCCGACCGAGGCGCTGACCGCGCGCTACGGCGACCTCCAGCATCGCTTCGAGGCGCTCGGCGGCTACCGGCTGGAGAACCAGGCCAAGGCGATCCTCACCGGCCTCGGCTTCCGTCCCGACGAGCTGGCGCGTCCGGTGGCCGAGTTCTCGGGGGGCTGGCGGATGCGCGCGGCGCTGGCCCGCCTGCTGCTGCTGGCGCCCTCGCTCCTGCTGCTCGACGAGCCGACGAACCACCTGGACCTCGAGTCGCTCGCCTGGCTGGAGGATTTCCTCGCCGGCTACGCGGGCACCGTCGTCGTCGTCGCCCACGACCGTTACTTCCTCAACCGCATGGTCACCTCGATCGCCGAGCTATCGGCGGCCGGCCTCACGGTCTACCCGGGCGACTATGACGACTACCTCGTCGAGCGCGAGGCGCGCCACGCGCTGCTGGAGGCGCAGGCGCGCAACCAGGCCAGGCGCATCGAAGAGATCGAGCGGTTCATCGAGCGCTTCCGCTACCAGGCAACCAAGGCCCGGCAGGTGCAGAGCCGCGTGAAGATGCTGGCCAAGGTCGAGCGCATCGAGCTGCCGGGCGCCTCGCGGCGGATCCACTTCAAGTTCCCCGAGCCGCCGCGCACGGGCCGGCGCGTGGCGACACTGACGGGCGTGCACAAGGCCTACGGCGACAACGTCGTCTATGCGGGAGTGGACTTCGCGGTGGAGCGCGGCGAGCGCGTGGCCCTCGTGGGCGAGAACGGCGCGGGCAAGTCCACGCTGCTCAAGGTCCTCGCCGGCGTGCTGCCCTTCGAGCGGGGCGAGCGCACCCTCGGCGCGCACGTCGCCGTCCATTACTACGCGCAGCACCAGCTCGACGCTCTCACGCCGTCCAACACGGTGCTCGACGAGCTCGTCGCCGCCGCGCCGGACCTGGCGCACACGCGGCTGCGCGCGATCCTCGGCGCCTTCCTGTTCTCCGGCGACGCCGTGGACAAGAAGGTGTCCGTGCTCTCGGGCGGCGAGAAGGCGCGCCTGGCACTGGCCAGGATGCTCGTGCGCCCGGCCGCGCTCCTGTGTCTGGACGAGCCCACGAACCACCTCGACCTCGCCTCGCGCGAGGTGCTGGAGGAGGCGCTGGCCGTGTTCCCGGGCACGATCGTGTTCATCTCGCACGACCGCTACTTCATCAATCGCATCGGCACCGAGGTCACTCACGTCGACCACGGCCGCCTGACCCGCTACCTCGGCGGCTACGACGACTACGTCGCGGCGACGACGGCCCCCGCGCCGGTCCCGGCCCCCGCCCGTGCGCCCGCCAAGCCCGCGCCGCGCGACGATCGGCGCGCGGCGCCGCCGCCGCGCAAGCAGAGGGTGAGCGCCGAGGTGCGCGACCTGCGCCGCCGCGTGGAGGAGGTGGAGGCGCGCATCCAGGCCCTGGAGGCGCGGTTGGAGGAGATCGGCGTGGCGCTGGCCGATCCCGCCCTCTACGTCGACGGGGAGCGCGCACGGGCCATCGCCGGCGAGCGCAAGACCGCCGAGGAGCAGATGGCGTGGCTCATGCGCGAGTGGGAGGCGCTGTCCACCGCGCTCGCGGGCCATGACTGAGTTCTACGCCCCCGTCGATCCCGACGAGCTGCGACGCCAGCGCGCGAAGGCGCGCGAGCTGCGGGCCAGCCAGTGGTGGAAGCGCCGCGTGTCCGATGGAGTCTGCTACTACTGCCGGCGCCGCGTCGGAGCGAAGGCGCTCACGATGGATCACCTGGTGCCGCTCGGCCGCGGCGGCACCTCCGTGCGGGGCAACGTCGTGACCGCGTGCAAGGACTGCAACACGCGCAAGCAGTCGCTCCTGCCCATCGAGTGGCAGGAGTATCTCGACCGCTTGGCCGCGGACGTGCCGGACTAGATACGTGGGGGCCCCGACATGGCCCCCCACACCCCCCAACGTTCGGAGCGCCCCGGGAAACCCGTGGCGCTCCTCGATCTCGCGACGGTTCCTACGCGGGCAGGGCGGAGGTGCAGTGCGGACAGCGTAAGGCGCGCAGGGGGATCGCCGTCGCGCACTGCGGGCATTCCTTCGTGGACGGCGATGGCGGCGTCGGCCTCGCCCGCATCCGGTCGATCTGGCGCACCAGCACGAAGATCGCGAAGGCAACGATCACGAAGTTGATGATCGTGTTGATGAAGACGCCGTAGTTCAGCGTCGCGGCGCCCGCGGCCTTCGCGGCCGCCAGCGACGGATACGAGCCGCCCGACAGCGTCACGAAGAGGTCCGCGAAGTTGGCGCCGCCGAACACCCGGCCGATCGGCGGCATCAGGATGTCGGCCACGAACGACGTCACGATGGCGCCGAAGGCGGCGCCGATCACGACGGCCACCGCGAGATCGACCACGTTGCCCCGCATGAGGAACGCCCGGAAGTCCTTCAGCATCGCTGCCTCCTCTCGTCGTCGCCGGCAGTATAGCCGCCGTGACGTCTGCGCGCGGCGACGTCTGGAACGTTGGACATTGACGCGACAGGCCGCGCGCCGTGCAATGGCGCCGCTCGAGATGGCTCGAGCGCGCAGTGCACCCTCACCCAGGAGGACAGCATGGTCCGTCGCATCGTCGCCTTCGCCCTGCTCGCCGCGCTCGTTGCCACGCCGGCGCTCGCGGCCGTCGTCACCGAGTCGGTGACGGCGCGGGCCGCCGTCGGGGAAAACCACGACAAGATCAACATCAACACCGCCTCCGCCAAGGAGCTGCAGAAGCTCGAGGGGGTCGGCCACACGGTAGCCGAGCGCATCGTGCACTACCGCGAGGAGCACGGCCCCTTCAAGCGCGGCGAGGATTTGCGGAAGGTCGAGGGCATCGGCGCCGGCCTGTGGGAGCGCAACCGCGAGCGCATCGTCGTGAAATGAGCGCCTGGCACTTTTTATTTGGAGGGAGAAAAAGCCGGAGGTAGGATGGAGGCAAATCGGCCGGAGCGACAACAGCGCTCCTGAAGCGTCCCCGCCGACAATTCCGCCGGCGGCTGACGTGGCCGGGCCCCGGGCCGGGAGTCGGCATCTGGTTCTGGGTAGGTGGGGACTGGGCCTGCGTGGCGGCCTTGCCGAGAATAGGAGGTGATCCAGCCGATGTGTTTCCCTACGGTGTTCTGTGAGGTGGTTGCCTCCTAGGCAGGGTCCACGCTAGCTCCAGGTGGCGCGCCTGGGAGTCCAGGCACCACCGGCCCCGACGATCCCGCCTCACCAGCGGGGCGGCGCGACGCGCGAGTGAATGCACCACGCGCCGCAGCCATCGTCGGGGCTTTCATTTTTACAATCACGGGAGTTGACGTCCGGCCTTCCGTCATCGAGAATCAGGCACCCTCAACGGATCGGAGAGATTTCGCGTGCGTCGATTCGAGCTCGTCACTCCCGGAAGCGTCGATGATTGCCTGCGCGCGCTCAAGGGCCGCGGGACCGAGGTGCAGCTGCTCGCGGGCGGCACCGACCTCCTGCCGCAGCTCAAGAATGGCCTGATCAAGCCCGCGACGGTGGTGGACCTGTCGGGAGTCGCGGAGTTGCGCGTGCTCGAGGGCGACGCGCAGCGCGGCTTCCGCGTCGGGGCCGCGGTGACGGCCCGCGCGCTGGAGCGGGATGCGCGTATCCGCGCCATCTACCCGGCGCTGGCCGAGAGCGCCGCGCTCGTAGGCTCGATCCAGATCCGCAACCTGGCGACGATCGGCGGCAACCTCTGCAACGCCGCGCCCTCGGCCGACATGGCGCCGCCGCTGGTCGCGCTCGAGGCCGAGGCCGTGGTCGCCTCCGGCGGCGGACGCCGCCGCGTCCCCGTGGCGTCGTTCTTCTCCGGCGTGCGCCGCACCGTGCTCGCGCCGGACGAGCTGCTGGTCGAGTTCGTGATTCCCGCGCCCGGCCCGCGCAGCGGCGGCGCGTATCTGCGCCACACGCCACGGCGCGAGCTCGACATCGCCGTGGTCGGCGTCGCCTCGCAGGTGACGCTCACCGACGGCGTGTGCGCGAAGGCGCGTATCGCGCTGGCCGCCGTCGCGCCGACGCCGGTGCGGGCCACCGCGGCCGAGCAGGCGCTGGCCGGCCAGCCAATGACGCCGCAGACAATCACGCGCGCGGCCGACCTGGCCGTCGAGGCGGCCCACCCCATCAGCGATCAGCGCGGCTCGGCGGAGTTCCGACGTCATCTGGTCCGCATCCTGACCCGTCGCACGCTCGCGCAGGCGCTGGCGCGCGCGAGCGGCTGAGCGATCGGAGGAGCCTGGTGGCCAAGCAGATCTTGAAGTGCACGGTGAACGGCGAAGCCGTTGAGGCTCTCGTGCAGCCCTACGTGACGCTGCTCGACGCGCTCCGCGAGGATCTCGGCCTCACTGGTCCCAAGGAGGGGTGCGGGACCGGCGATTGCGGCGCATGCTCCATCCATCTCGATGGCCACCTCGTGGCGAGCTGCCTCGTGCTGGCGATGCAGGCGCGCGGCCGATCGGTGACGACCATCGAGGGGCTGGCGCGAGGCGGAACGCTGACGCCGGTGCAGGATGCGTTCGTACGCCACGGCGTGCCCCAGTGCGGGTTCTGCATTCCCGGCGTGCTGATGGCGGCGGCGGCGCTGCTCGATGAGAACCCGAAGCCGACGGAGGAGGAGATCCGCTACGCGATCGCGGGCAACCTCTGCCGCTGCACCGGCTACACGACGATGATCGCCGCGATCTCCGAGGCCGCCGGCGTGGCGGAGAACCGGGGGAGCGCGAGGGGGGCGTAGCCCCCTTCGCCAAAGGACAAGGGCATGGCCAGTGTGATGAAGACCACGCGCGATGTGAGGGGTGTCGGGCTTTCCATTCCGCGTCCCGACGGGCCCGAGAAGGTCACGGGCCAGGTGCCGTACGTCGCCGACCTGAAGCCCAAGGGCCTGCTGCACGCC
>QHSB01000388.1 GCA_003220335.1 Candidatus Rokuibacteriota bacterium | reverse complement strand
ACACGAGCCGCGCCAAGGCGCTGGCCGGCGTCCGCGCGGTGCTGACCGCAGCGGACATGCCGTACCTCAAGAAGAAGGCGCCCACGCGAGCCCACGCCGTCCTCGCCATCGACCGCGTGGTGTTCGCGGGGCAGCCCGTGGCCGCCGTCGCCGCCGACGAGCCGGCCATCGCGGAAGAAGCCCTCGATCTCATCGACGTCGAGTACGAGGTCCTGCCCGCCGCCGTCGATCCGCTCGAGTCCATGAAACCCGGCGCGCCGCCCGTGGCCGAGGCCGGGACCGAGGCCGACA
>QHSB01000672.1 GCA_003220335.1 Candidatus Rokuibacteriota bacterium | reverse complement strand
ACCGTGCCCTCGAGCTGGTGAACCAGCGACACCTGGGTGTCGAGCTGCTGCCGCGGCACCGCGTCCGTCGTGACGAGCACCTGGAACCGCTTGAGGTCGAGCCGGGCGTTGTCGAGCAGCGCCTGATCGCGCTCCAGCTGGCCTTCGAACTGGGTCAGCTGCGCCTGGAACGGGCGGGGGTCGATCTCGGCCAGCAGGTCTCCGCTCCGGACGATCTGCCCCTCCTGGAAGTGGACGGCGATCAGCTCGCCGTCCACACGGCTCCTCACCGTGACCATGTTGAGCGGGGTGACCGATCCGAGCCCGCTGAGGTAGACGCCCACGTCGCGCGTCCTCGCCGCCGCCGCAACCACCGGGATGCGCGGCGAGGCGACAACGCGTCCCTGCGCGCCGGCGGCGGATCGCCATGGCCGCGAGAGCACCAGAGTGCCCCCACCGGCCACCACGATCAGGAGGGCGAACAACCCCAGCGCGTACGGATGCCGGCGCAGGCGGCTCGCACCCATCCGCGTCAGCGCGGGTCCTGGCAATCGTCCAGCGGTCGCTTCGCACCGTCCATCGCACTTTTATGACGAAGCTCGCGCGTATCCCATTTGGAGCGGCCCCGTTTCTCGCGCAAGAACGCGACAGCCGCACACGGACATGCTTTGAAGACGTGCATTCGAGCAGGTCCTCGAGGCGAGCGGTCAGAGTAGCAGGCCGCCCAGGACGGCTCCGCCGGCCAGCAGCCAGAGCGGATTCACACGCGTCCTCAGCACGCCGGCGGCGGTGGCGAGCGCAATCAGCCATAGTCGCCAGTCCGGCGTGTGCGGTGTCGCGATGATGTATCCCCCGGCGAACGTCAGGCCGACCACCACCGGCGCAAGAGCGCGCCGGATGATATTGCGCCAGGGCGAATCACCAACGCGCTCCCAGAGGGTGGAGACGACCCATGTCAGCGCCGCCGCAGGCACGCACAGCCCCAGGAGCGCAACAACCGAGCCCGCGATGCCCGCCACCCGGTAGCCGATCAGGCTCGTGAACAGCACGTTGGGTCCGGGCGCGGCCTGCGCCACCGCGAAGAGATTCATGAAGTCCGCCGCCGTGGTCCAGCCCTTCACGTCGACGATGTAGCGCTGCATCTCGGGGATGACCGAGCTCACGCCGCCAAACGTGAGCAGAGACAGCAGCGCGAAGTAGAGCCCGAGCTCGATCAGCGTCACAGCATGTGCCTGCGCGAGAGATACAGACCGACGATCACCGCGATCGGCATCACCACGAGCAGCGGCACGCGCCCGATCGCCACCGCGATGAAGCAGCCGGCCATCAACACGACCGCCGCGGGCTTGCGGGCGATCGGCCGGCCGAGCTTCACCGCGGTGGCGATGAACAGGCCCGCCCCCGAGGCGCCGACGCCGGTTACGACCGCCGACACGAGCGGACGTGCGGCCCAGCGCGTATAGAGCAGCGCGAGCACGAGCACCCACAGATATGGAAGCGCGAAGAGCCCGAGGAACGCGACGATGGCGCCGCGCAGACCGAGCCACCGCTTGCCGAGCAGGATCGCCACGTTGCCGATGTTCGGCCCGGGCAGCACCCGGCACAGGCCGATCGTCTCCGTGAAATCCTCGGGCGTGAGCCAGTGCCGCTGCTCCACCATGACGTAATGCGCAGACGGCAGCACGCCGCCGAACGACCGCGCGCCGATCGACAGAAAGCCGAGGAACAGCTCGGCGAGCGTCAGGGTCATGGTCGGTAGCGGACGAGCGCATTCACGACGACCGCGACGACGGAGATCATGCGCTGCGCGCGCCCCTGTTCCCCCGGGCGCGTCCAGCCCACCAGCTCGGCGCTCAGAGTCGTCAGCGTGGACGTGATGTAGGTGGTGGACACGCCGGGGACTCCTAGAGAACGGACGGCCGCGGCCGCCAGGACGCTCATGAAATCACGGGCCGCCCGGCGGCGCCGTCGCCGCGTGAGCGTCGGAGGACGGCGGTCGCGAGGAGTGACGCGGCCAGGAACGCGACCGCGAGGCCGAGGACGGCCAGGTCTGCTCCGGGCCAATGAAAGCCGAGACCTTCGCCGATCCAGAACGCTCCGAAGCTGCCGATCAGAACGCCGACCGAGAGCTTCAGCGTGTTCTCCGGCACGCGCGTCAGCGGCCCGCGAAGGGCCAGGGCGGCGAGCGCCACCACGATGGCGGCTCCGACGGCTCCCAGGCTCGCCGGGACGATCATGTGGCCGGCGGCTCCAACCGCGAGGACGATGAAGACGACTTCAAGCCCCTCGAGGACCACGGCCTTGAAGTGGAGCGGGATGATCCCCGCCGCCCGCAGCACGGCCTTCCGCAACCAGCTCAGCCCGAACAGCAACAGGAGTACGCCGATGACCAGCTGGAGGACGGTGAGCGGAATGACCGCGAGCGCCGGGCCGAGGCCGACGACGAGCACGGTGAGGACCGCGAGCCCGCCGGCCGCTCCCAGGAGCGCCTCGCGCCATCCCCGCACCGTGCCCACCGCGAGGACGATGGTCACCGCCTCGACGCACTCGACGAGCGATCCCAAGAACGCCGTGGTCACCGACGGGCCGGCGTGAATCCAGTCGATCATTGCGCTTCCTCCCTCTCCGACGGTTCGTTGCTCTTCGTCCACCCTCACGCTACCCGGCGGGCTACAATGCAGCAAATTCATTGTCATCACATGGAGATGCATCAGATGAATTGGCGGGCCTTCGATCTGAATCTGTTAGTGGTGTTCGACGGCCTGTTCCGAGAGGGCAGCGTGACGCGCGCGGGCAAACGGCTCGGCATGAGTCAGCCGGCGCTGAGCCACGCCCTCAACCGCCTGCGATATCTGCTGAAGGATCAGCTGTTCATCCGCACCCCCGGCGGCATGGTGCCGACGCCGCGCGCAGAGCAGCTGGCGCGTCCGCTCCGCCACGCCCTCGCCCAGATGGA
Source organism: Candidatus Rokuibacteriota bacterium (assembly GCA_003220335.1). Taxonomy (GTDB): domain Bacteria; phylum Methylomirabilota; class Methylomirabilia; order Rokubacteriales; family CSP1-6; genus AR12. The sequence continues at coordinate 590 of QHSB01000672.1, read as the reverse complement.
GCAGGCGCTCGAGCCCGAGACGTTCGTGGCGGCGCAGACGAACCGGCGGTTCTCGATCGCGATCAACAACTACGCCGCGATCGTCATGGCCGCGCCGCTGGTGGGGGCGGTGTCCGCGGCCGCGCCCCTCGTGCAGCTCGATCTCCGGCCGAGCGGGACGCTCGATATCTTCGACCGTCTCGACCGCGGAGAGCTCGACCTCGGGATCGGCACCTTCGACACCGTCGGCGAGCGCTTCGCGCGCGCGACCTTGCTGGAGGATCGTTTCGTCGTGGTGATGCGACGGGGTCACCCGGCCGGCCGTGGAAAGCTCTCGGCCGAGGCGTTGGGCGCGCTCCCGCACCTGGAGATCTCGTCGAGCGGGGACGACACCGGATTCATCGACCGTTCCCTGCTTGCCCGGGGCGCTCGGCGTCAAATCGCAGCGCGGCTGCCCTATCTCGCGACGGGAGTCGTCCTCGGCCAGTCGAACATGGTGGCCACGCTGAGCCGGCGCGTCGCGGAAGCGATGATCCGGGGAGCGGAGTCGGCCTTGCAGCTCCGCGAGCTGCCCTTCACGTCACCAGTGGTCCGTACGTCGATGTTGTGGC
>QHSB01000671.1 GCA_003220335.1 Candidatus Rokuibacteriota bacterium | reverse complement strand
TGATCGCCTCCGGCGCCGGCACCGACGACCTGCAGCCCGGCCCGCGGGTGACCATCGCCGACGTCGAGGCTGCGTACGAGGAGTCGTGCGGTTTCATCGAGTCGGTCGGCGGCCGCATCATCCTCATGGCCAGCCGCGCGCTGGCCGCATGCGCCAAGGGCCCCGACGACTATGTGAAGGTTTACGGCCGCATCCTCGGGCAG
>QHSB01000670.1 GCA_003220335.1 Candidatus Rokuibacteriota bacterium | reverse complement strand
CGCCACATCTTCGGCGCGCCCACCCGCTTCTACAAGACGGGCGTCGTCTTCGCCGCGTACCTCAACGGCCACCAGTCGCACTTCCGCATGGTCGGCGGCATGGAGAGCGCGCGCTCGATCCCGCACCTCGCCGAGCAGTTCGTGCTGATGGACAAGGCCGCGCTCCTCCGTGACCCGGACCACGCGGCCGAGCGGATGCGCCGCGTGCTGGCCGTCGCGGGCGTGGCGTAGCCGTCTCGGTGGCGGTCGCGCTCGAGTGGCTCGCGGCGGTGAGCGCGGGCCTCTTCGCCGGCGCCGCGCTCTACGTGAGCCTCGTCGAGCACCCGGCGCGCGTCAGTCTCGGCCCGCGCGCCGCCGTCCACGAGTTCGCTCCCAGCTATCGCCGGGGTGCCGCGCTGCAGGCGCCCCTCAGCGTGCTCGGTGCGGCGGCAGGCATCGCGCGCTGGGCGACGGGCGGCGGCGCGGCCTGGCTCGTCGGCGGGGTGGCGCTCGGGGCGCTGGTGCCGTTCACGCTCGTGGTGATCCTGCCGACCAACAAGCGGCTGCTCGACCCGAGGCTCGACACGGCCTCATCGGAGGCGACGACGCTGCTCCGCCGCTGGGGTCGCCTGCACGGCGTCCGCACCGTCGTGAGTCTCGCCGTCTTCGCGGTGTTCGTCGCCGAGCTCGTCCGCCGCTGATGGGTGACGGAAGGAGCGCGACCGCGCGGTGCTACACTGTCGCCATGCGGGAAGGCGGTCGATGAGCCCCGCGCGACTCCTCGTGCTGGCGCTGGTCGTGCTCCTGCCGTTGACGGCGTTCTTGACGTTCGCGGCCGGTGACGTTCTCGTGCCCCATCCACGGAGCAAGCACTCCCAGAGCGCCTCGCGCGCGGCCGTGAAGCTCCCCTCGGGGATCGCGCCGACGACCACCGCGGTCGTCGCCCTCCCGCTCCTCGGGGCGCTCGCCGCGGCCACGCCGCCCGTGGCAGCGTCGATCGCGCCGCAGCCCCCATTCGTCCCGCCCCGCGTCTAGCCCTCCTCCGGTTCGCTCCCTCGTCTTCACCACCATCGCTCGAGGACGAACGTCGTCGTGCTGCCGCTGCACTCGCCGCGGCGCGGACGATGAGAGGAGGATTCTCGATGTTCTGTCTCGCCGATCTCCCGAGCCGGCTCGTCGTCCTCGTCGTGATCGCGTTCGCCGTCTGGCTCGTCCTCTTGCTGACATTTCGGCGTCTGCCGTCGTCCGTGGCCGGCCTGCTCGCCGCGCTCCTCAGCTGGGCCCTGGCGAGCATGTCGGCCCCGTGGGTCGTCGGCGCGCTCCAGCATCACCACGTATGGCCACTCGTCTGACGGCGATCGGCTCCCGGGCACGGCCGGCGCGCGTGGCCGTGACGATCGCCGTCGTGCTCGCGGCGAGCATCGTCAGCGTGCTGGTCCGTCCCGTGACGCACGCCGCGGAGTCGCCGCTGTTCGTGGCGGCGGTGATGGTGAGCGCCTGGCTCGGCGGCCTGGGCTGCGGGCTGCTGGCCACGGCGCTCGCGACGCTCGTGCTCGACGCCGCCATGGCGTCGACGTGGCCGTCGTTCACCCTCAGCGAGGAGGCGGTCGCCCGACTGGCGGTGTTCGTGTCCGTCGCGCTCTTCGTCAGCGCGGTGGATCTTGCCCGCCGACGCTCGGAGAGCCAGCGCGCCGTGCTCCTCGAGCGCGAACGGGCGGCCCGCGCGGAGGCGGAGGAAGCCAATCGCGCGAAGGACGAGTTCGTCACCATGGTGGCGCACGAGCTGCGCACGCCACTCACGGCGATCCTCGGCTGGAGCGCCGCGATGGGCGACCCGCGCCTCGTCCCCGCGCTGGCCGACCGCGCGCTCGAGGCGATCCGCCGGAATGCCACGCTGCAGGCGCGCCTGATCGCCGACCTCGTCGATCTCTCCCGGCTCGGACGGGGGCGCCTGTCCCTGCAGCTCGACACCGTCGACCTGCGCGTCGTCATCGACGCCGCCGTGGACGCGCTGACGGTGACGGCCGGCGCGCGCGGGATCAAGATGGTCACCGAGATGGTCTCGGCGTGCCCGACCGTCCGCGGCGACGCCGTGCGGCT
>QHSB01000669.1 GCA_003220335.1 Candidatus Rokuibacteriota bacterium | reverse complement strand
CGACGCGTTGATCCATCCATATACCTTGATGCGCTCTTCCTTCAGAAAGCTCCCGATACCGGGCAGCGTATAGAGGGCCTTCGTCAGTGGATATTCCTTGGTGCCGTAGGGAGCCCCGATGAGCGGGAACCCTTGCCACTCCGAGCTCGGGAACGGCGGCGAGTCCAGGGGCGCCGGCAGCGCGCGCCGCGGCGGCTCGGCCTCGTCCGACGGCGCCGCCCGGAATTCGTCGAGATACGCTTCCCAGAACGTCCCGAAGAAGCCCTGCGACATCGGCTGAGATGTGGCCGCGGTATCCGCCGGCTGCTGTGCTATAGCACTGCTCGCCAGCATGAGCGTCACCGCGCAGCTCGCCACGAGACTCGTGATCGCGCGGCGAATCATCGTTCGTCTTGCCCCCTGTCGGCGCTGTGCTGTCCGTTCTCGATGGTGACCGTGTCGTCGAGTGACGAGACGACGATGGTCCCGGAGCTGTCGTGGCCGGTCTTGGCGGCCGCGGTGATCACCGTGATCGCCTTGTCCGCCCGGCTATTCGGGACCACGACCTCGAGCTTCACGCGCGGCGTGAAGTCTACCGTATACTCCTGACCTCGATACATCTCGGTGTGGCGCCCGTGGCAATCGGCTTCGCGCACCTCGGCCATGGTGAGGGCGGTCACCCCGATCTCGGCCAGCGCCTCCTTGACGTCCATGAGCTTGTACGGCTGGATCACGGCTTCGATCTTCTTCATCGGCGTTGGCTCTCCAAGTCGAGATCTGTGTTACCTGCCGTCACGGGCAGGGCTCCCGCCAAGGCAAAGGAGTGAACGACACTCAACGCTCTACTTGCGCTCCAGCGCGAGATTCAGCGCCAGCACATTCACACGCGGCTCGCCGAGAAAGCCGAGCTGCCGGCCCTCGGTGTGGCGCCCGACGAGGTCGCGGACGACGGCCGGATCGAGCTTGCGCGCCTTCGCCACGCGGTTGGCCTGGTAGAGCGCCGCCGCCGGCGAGATGTGCGGGTCGAGCCCGCTGGCCGATGTCGTCACGAGGTCGACCGGCACGGGCGCCGTGTTGCCCGGATCGGCGGCGCGCAGGGCCTCCACGCGCTCCTGCACCGACTTCACCAGCGCCGGATTCGTCGGGCTCAGGTTCGAACCTGACGACGACGCGGCGTTGTAGCCAAAAGGCGAGGTCGCCGACGGCCGGCCCCAGAAGTACTTCGGATCGTCGAAGGACTGGCCGATCAGGGTCGAGCCGACGACCTTGCCGTCCTTCACGATCAGGCTGCCGTTGGCCTGGTACGGGAAGACGAGTTGAGCGATGGCCGTCACGACCACCGGATAGACGACGCCGGTCACCCCGGTGAGGACGACCAGCGAGACGAGCGCCGCGCGCAGATGGCTCATGAGAGGCCTCCTACACCAGACCCAGCGCGACCAGGATCATGTCCACGAGCTTGATCCCCGGGAACGGGATGAGGATGCCGCCCACGCCATAGATCCAGACGTGACGGCGCAGGACGGCCGCGGCGCCGATGGCGCGGTAGCGCACGCCCTTCAGCGCCAACGGGATCAGCGCGACGATGATCAGCGCGTTAAAGATGACGGCGGACAGAATCGCGCTCTCCGGCGTGGCCAGGCGCATGACGTTCAGCGCTCCGAGCGCGGGATGCGTCGTCGCGAATGCCGCGGGGATGATCGCGAAGTACTTGGCCACGTCGTTGGCGATGCTGAACGTCGTCAGCGCCCCGCGCGTCATCAGCATCTGCTTGCCCGTCTCGACGACCTCGAGCAGCTTCGTCGGGTTGCTGTCGAGGTCGATCATGTTGCCGGCTTCCTTGGCGGCCTGGGTGCCGGAGTTCATGGCCACGGCGACGTCGGCCTGGGCCAGCGCCGGCGCGTCATTGGTGCCGTCACCGGTCATGGCCACCAGCCGCCCTTCGGCCTGGAGATCGCGGATCAGCTTCAGCTTCGTCTCGGGCGTGGCCTGGGCGAGGAAGTCGTCGATCCCCGCCTCGGCGGAGATCGCCGCGGCCGTGAGCGGGTTGTCGCCGGTGATCATCACGGTCTTGATGCCCATGCGGCGCAGCTCGGAGAAGCGCTCGCGGATGCCGCCCTTGACGATGTCCTTGAGCTGGACGCAGCCGAGCACGCGCGCGCCGTCGGCGACGACGAGCGGGGTGGCGCCCGCCTTCGCGATGGAGTCCACCGCCGTGCGGACCTCCGTCGGCACCGTCCCGCCGAGGTGCTGCACGTACGCCTCGATGGCGTCGGCGGCGCCCTTGCGGACCTGGCGGCCGTTCATGTTCACGCCGCTCATGCGCGTCTGCGCGGTGAACGCCACGAACGTCGCGCCCAGCTTCTCGACGTCGCGCTCGCGGATGCCGTACTTCTCCTTGGCGAGCACGACGATGCTACGACCCTCCGGCGTCTCATCGGCGAGCGAGGCGAGCTGGGCGGCGTCGGCGAGGTCTCGCTCGGCCACGCCCGGCGCCGGGACGAATTGCGTCGCCTGCCGGTTGCCGAGCGTGATGGTGCCGGTCTTGTCGAGCAGCAGCACGTCCACGTCGCCGGCGGCCTGGACGGCGCGTCCCGACATCGCGATCACGTTCTTCTGGATCATGCGGTCCATGCCGGCGATGCCGATGGCGGACAGCAGCGCGCCGATGGTGGTCGGGATCAGGCAGACGAGGAGCGCCACCAGCACGGTCACGGTGACGGGAGTTCCCTTGCCGGCCGCCTCCACGCTATAGAGCGAGAACGGCAGCAGCGTCGCGGTGGCGAGGAGGAAGATGATCGTCATTGCGGCCAGGAGGATGTCGAGCGCGATCTCGTTCGGCG
>QHSB01000668.1 GCA_003220335.1 Candidatus Rokuibacteriota bacterium | reverse complement strand
CTGACCGTGACCGTTAGATGTACAAGTGCCGACGCATTTGCCGCGGGGGAAGCGCGATGAGGACCTGTGCCGGTGGTCTTTTGGTGCGTGGCGACGAGATTCTTCTGGCAAAGCGCTCTGAGGGTCGGACCTTCTACCCTGATGTGTGGGACGTCATTGGGGGGCACTGCGAGGGCAGCGAAGCGCCTGCTGACGCGCTCGTGCGCGAGCTCCAGGAAGAGATAGGAGTCGAGGCGCTGGCCTTTGAGGAGATTGCCGTCCTGGGGGAGCCGCAGCCGGCTTCTCATGGCGAGGCGCGGTATCACATGTTCCTAGTTACCGCCTGGGGTGGCCAGCCGCGGCTACTGGACTCGGAACATTCCGAGCTGCGTTGGTTGGGCCTTGGCCATGCGCTCGCTCTACCGCTTGCCCACCCTGGCTACCGCGATCTTTTTCGCGCGGCGTTGGAGCGTGCGAATGGACGCAACCGTGACATCTAACCTCACGTTGGAGCGGCCCGCTGGCTCGCATGCGCTCGCCGCGGCCGCTCAACGTGCGTGTTAGACGCCAAGGAGACATCATGACGGTCAAGCGTATGGACAACGTCGGCATCGTGGTAGAAGACATCGACGCCGCCATTGAGTTCTTCACCGAACTTGGCCTCGAGCTCGAGGGGCGCGCCCCAATCGAAGGAGACTGGGCAGATGGCGTCACTGGATTACGCGACATGCGCGTCGAGATTGCCATGATGCGTACGCCAGACGGTCACAGCCGGCTCGAGATGTCCCGATTCCTCGCGCCGCCTGTGGTCGCCGATCACCGCAGCGCCCCGGTGAACGCGCTCGGTTACCTACGCGTCATGTTCACCGTGGAGGACATCGACGATACGCTCGCCCGGCTCGGCAAACGCGGCGCGGAGCTCGTCGGCGAAGTGGTCCAGTACGAAGACACGTATCTGCTCTGCTACATCCGGGGCCCCGAAGGACTTCTCATCGGGCTTGCCCAAGAGCTCGGGCAGCAGACTTCCCGATGAGCACATGTAACAGGTACAGACCTGATAGGGGGGTGCGTACTCGCGGTGGCTAGTTGCCGTTTGAGGCCGTCTAACAAATCGCTCAAGCCGACCCCTCCGGCCTTCGGCCTCCGGGACGGCTTAGCTCAACCGTTAGACGGACGCACAACCTCAAGAGGATCGTTAGAGTGGAAGGTAAGAAGCGGATACTGACTGGAATCCGGCCCACCGGCCCCTTGCATCTCGGCCACTATGCGGGCGCGCTTGAGAACTGGGTGAGCCTGCAGACCAGCTACGACTGCTACTTCTTAATCGCCGACTATCAGGTGTCCGACTACGCTGACGACATGGCACGGGTGCGGGAGGCGGTCTGGGAGGTCGCGCTCGACTGGCTTGCAGTCGGACTCGATCCGGAACGGAGCGCCTTCGTTATCGAGAGCCTGATCCCGGAACACGCTGAACTGAGCCTGTGGCTGAGTTGGTTCCTGCCGCTCGGCATGCTTCAGCGGAATCCGACACTGAAGGCCGAAATGGATGCATTCGGGCGGAAGTCCGTGCCGGTGGCATTCTTCACCTATCCGGTCATGCAGGTGGCGAACATTCTCATGCCCCGAGCCCACCTTATCCCGGTCGGGGAAGATCAACTTCCCCACATCGAGCTCACCCGAGAGGCGGCGCGCCGCTTCAACCGGCAGTTCAAAGAGGTGTTCCCGGAACCAGAGGGCCTGGTGGGGCGTGTACCGCGGCTGGTCGGGATCGACGGCCAGGCCAAGATGAGTAAGTCGCTGGACAACGCTATCTATCTCAAGGACACGCCGACCGTCGTGAACGAGAAGGTCCGCTCAATGTACACGGATCCGACGCGAATCCGAGCGACCGATCCCGGCCATGTCGAAGGCAACCCAGTGTTTCTGTACCACGACGTGTTCAACCTCAACCGCGAGGAGGTGGCGGACCTCAAGGAGCGGTATCGCCGCGGCGCTGTCGGAGATGTCGAAGTCAAGCAGAAGCTCGCCACAGCGCTCAACATCTTCCTCGAACCGATTCGTGAGCGGCGAGCGCACTTCGCGGCCAAGATGGGGCTGGTCCGTGATGCCTTGGCCCAAGGCACGGACCGCGCCCGCAAGGCCGCCCAGACGACGATGGCACTAGTCCGCGAGGCCCTCGACCTCGGGTA
>QHSB01000667.1 GCA_003220335.1 Candidatus Rokuibacteriota bacterium | reverse complement strand
GCCGCCGACGACCGCCGGCGCCGTCCTCGCCCACTTCGGCGACGCGCTCGACCTCGTGCTCGACGGCGGGCCGACGCCCGGTGGCGCGCCTTCGACGGTCGTCGACGTCACCGTCGACCCGCCGCGCGTGATCCGACAGGGCGCAGTGGTAGTGTGAGCCGCAAGACGTCGCGGGGCCGCAGTGCGAGCCGCAGCCGACGGCGAGGCGAGCCTGTGATGCAGGCCCCGCCGTCTGGGGCGAACGAACGATGAAAGCTACAGTCTCTCTGTGAGAATCACCGGCGTCATCCAGGCCGGCGGGCGCAGCACGCGCATGGGCGGCGAGCCCAAGGCGCTGCTGGAGCTCGGCGGCAAGCGCATCGTCGAGCGCGTCGTCGACGCGCTGGGCGCCGTGCTGGCGGACCTGCTCGTCGTGACCAACACGCCGGAGCGCTACGCGTTCCTGGGCGTGCCGATGGTCGCCGACCGTTACCCGGACGGCGGCGCGCTCGGCGGCATCTTCACGGGACTCGACGCCGCCCGCGGCGACGCCGCCTTCACGGTGGCGTGCGACATGCCGTTCCTGTCCCCGGACGTCATGCGCCTGGTGCTCGCGCGGGCGGGAGAAGCCGACGTCGTCATCCCGCGCGTGGACGGCCAGTACGAGACGATGCACGCGCTCTACACGAAGGCATGTCTGCCGGCCATGGAGACGCGGCTGCGCGCGGGGCAGCTCAAGATCGTCGGCTTCTTCCCCGACGTCCGGGTGCTCGAGATCGACGCCGTCGCCGTCGCACGCCACCGCGCGCCCCAGGTCGCCTTCATGAACGTCAACACGCCCGACGAGCTGGCGCGGGCCCGCGCGCTGGCGGAGCAGGTGGAGTGACGTGGTGAGGCTGCGGCCCGTGCTCGTCGTGCACTACCACGAGATCAGCCTCAAGCGCGGCAACCGCCCGCTGTTCCTGCGCCACCTCCGGCGCAACGTCGAGCGCGCGCTGGCCGACACGGGCCCCGCTGCGATCGAGCAGCTCTCCGGCCGCGTCCTGGTGGACCTCGAGGACCATCCCGCGCCGGAGGCGGCCCGCGATCGCGCGGCGCGCGTCTTCGGCGTGGCCAGCGTCACGCTCGCGTACCGGACGCCGTCCACGCTCGACGCGATGAAGGCGCTGCTCGACCGGCTGCTCGAGGGGCGGTCCTTCGCGTCGTTCCGCATCACCGCGCGGCGCGCGTTCAAGACCTATCCCATGAGCAGCGTCGATCTCAACCGCGCGCTGGGCGCCTTCGTCCTGGCGCGCGTGCCCACGCGCGTCGATCTCGAGCACGCCGAACAGGTGATTCACGTCGAGGTGCTGCCGGCGGAGACCTACATCTCGCTCGACCGTGTCGAGGGCCCCGGCGGGCTGCCCGTCGGCTCCTCCGGCACGGTGGCGGCGCTGCTGTCGGGTGGCATCGACTCGCCGGTGGCGGCGTGGCGCCTGATGAAGCGCGGCTGCCGGGTGCTCTTCGTGCATTTCCACAGCGTGCCGTACCTGCCCGCCACCTCCCAGGCCAAGGCGCGCGCGCTCGTCGAGACGCTGACGCACTGGCAGTACGCCTCGCGGCTGCACCTGGTGCCCTTCGGCGAGATCCAGCGCGAGGTCGTGCTGAGCGTGCCGCCGCCGCTGCGCGTGGTGGTGTATCGCCGGTTGATGCTGCGGATCGCGCAGGAGCTGGCGCGGCGCGCCGGCGCGCTGGCGCTGGCGACGGGCGAGAGCCTGGGCCAGGTGGCCTCGCAGACGCTCGAGAACATCGCGTGCATCGACGAGGCGGCGATCTTGCCCGTGCTGCGCCCGCTGATCGGCATGGACAAGCTCGAGATCACGACGACGGCCCAGCGGATCGGGACGTTCGAGACCTCGATCGAGCCGGACGCCGACTGCTGCACGCTGTTCACCCCGCGGCACCCCGCCACGCGCACGACGCTGGACGAGATCCGGGCGGTCGAGGCGGGCCTGGACCTCGAGCGATTCGTGGCGGCCGGCGCCGACGGCGCCGCGCTGGAGACCTTCGCTTTCCCGGCCGCTGGCGCCGCGGCCATTTCCTGACATCTCGGGTTCCGCGGGAGCGTCTCCCCGAGATATAGGGGCGCTTGACGCCGCGGGCCACAATCGGTATGGTGCGCGTATGGCGACCATCGCCATCGGAGCGGACCACGCCGGCTTCTCGCTCAAGGAGCAGCTCAAGGCGTGGCTCGCCGCCGGCGGACACCGAGTGATCGATCACGGCACCCATTCAACGGACTCCGTCGACTATCCCGACTACGCGGCGGCCGTCGCCGAGGCGGTCCGCGCCGGCGGCGCCGAGCGCGGCGTGCTCGTCTGCGGCTCCGGCATCGGCATGGCCATGGCCGCCAACAAGGTGGCGGGCGTGCGCGCGGCGATGGCCGGCGACACAGAGGTGGCGCGACTCTCTCGCCAGCACAACGACGCCAACGTGCTCGCGCTCGGCGCGCGCCTGACGGCGCCCGCGCAGGCGCTCGAGGTCGTGCAGGCCTGGCTGGCCACGCCCTTCGAGGGGGGCCGCCATGCCCGCCGCGTGGACAAGCTCGCCCAGCTGGACGGGGTCCGGAAAGAGCAGGCGGTCGATGCAGCGGCTCGCTGAAGTCGATCCCGACGTCGCGAAGGTCCTCCGCGAGGAGGCGCAGCGCCAGAACCGCAATCTCGAGCTGATCGCCTCGGAGAACTTCGTCTCGGAGGCGGTGCTGGAGGCGGCGGGCTCCGTGCTCACCAACAAGTACGCCGAGGGCTACCCGGGCCGCCGGTACTACGGCGGCTGCGAGGTGGTGGACGTGGTCGAGGATCTCGCCATCGCGCGCGCCAAGGAGCTGTTCGGCGCCGAGCACGCCAACGTGCAGCCGCACTCCGGCGCCCAGGCCAACATGGCCGTGTACTTCACGCTGCTCAAGCCCGGCGACACGGTGCTCGGCCCGAACCTCTCCCACGGCGGCCACCTCACCGCCGGCAGCCCCGTGAACTACTCGGGCAAGTTCTACTCGATCGTCGCCTACGGCGTCCGCAAGGACACCGAGCGCATCGACCTCGACCAGGTCCGTGACCTCGCCCGGCAGCACCGGCCCAAGCTCATCATCGCGGGTGGCTCGGCGTTCCCGCGCGCGATCGACTTCAAGCCGTTTGGCGAGATCGCCCGGGAAGTCGGCGCCGCGCTGATGGCCGACATCGCCCACCCCGCGGGGCTGGTCGCCGCCGGCCTGCATCCGTCACCGGTCGGCATCGCGGACTTCGTGACGTCGACGACGCACAAGACGCTGCGCGGCCCGCGTGGCGGCATGGTGCTCTGCGGTGCGGCCCACGCGCAGGCGCTCGACAAGACGGTCATGCCGGGCGTGCAGGGCGGCCCGCTCATGCACGTGATCGCCGCCAAGGCCGTGGCGTTCCGCGAGGCGCTGACGCCGGCGTGGCGCGCCTACCAGCAGCAGATCGTGAAGAACGCGAAGGCGCTGGCCGACGCGCTGCTCGTCCACGGCTTCCGCTTGGTGAGCGGCGGTACCGACACGCACCTGCTGCTCGTCGACCTGTCCTCGCGCGGGATCACCGGCAAGGACGCGCAGGAGGCGCTCGACCGCGCCTGGATCACCGCGAACAAGAACACCATTCCGTTCGAGACCAAGAGCCCCATGGTGACCAGCGGCATCCGCCTCGGCACGCCGGCCGTCACCACGCGCGGGATGAAGGAGCCGGAGATGGCGGAGATCGCGCGGCTGATCGACCGCGTGCTCGCCAACCTCGGCTCGGGCGCAGTCGAGGCGGCCGTGCGGGGCGAGGTCCAGGAATTGACGGCGCGCTTCCCCCTTTATCCCGACCGGACCAAGTGAGGGGCACGCGATGAAGTGTCCGTTCTGCGGCCACACGGAGGATCGCGTCGTCGACTCACGGGTCGGACGCGACGGCGAGTTCATTCGCCGGCGCCGCGAGTGCCTGAAGTGCCACCGGCGCTACACGACCTACGAGTACATCGAGGACGTGCTCCCGCACGTGGTCAAGCGCGACAGCCGCCGCGAGCCGTTCGACCGCCAGAAGCTGCGCGGCTCGATCCTCAAGTCGTGCGAGAAGCGCTCGGTCGGCGTGCAGGCGGTGGACGACGTGGTGGCCGACATCGAGGCGCGGCTGCACGAGCGCGCCGAGAAGGAGATCTCGAGCCTCGAGCTGGGCGACATGGTGATGGAACATCTTCAGAAGCTCGACCAGGTCGCCTACGTGCGCTTCGCCTCCGTCTACCGCCAGTTCAAGG